>DASVHW010000433.1 GCA_036382395.1 Candidatus Binatia bacterium
CGTCGTCAAAGCCGCCCTTCCTCGCCGTTTGCACGTGTTCGATCTTTTGCACCACGTCCATCCCCTCGACCACTTTCCCGAACACAGCGTAACCGAACCCCGCCGCCTCGTCACGGTGATTGAGGGAGTCGTTGTCCTTCACGTTGATGAAGAACTGCCCTGTGGCGCTGTCCACCACGCCCGTGCGCGCCATCGCCAGCGTACCGGTCACGTTCTTCAAGCCGTTGCCGGCCTCGTTCTTGATCGGCGCCTTGGCCGGCTTCTGCTTCATGTCCTTGTCGAAACCGCCGCCCTGGATCATGAAATTCGGGATCACCCGATGAAAGATGGTCCCGTCGTAGAACTTGTCGTTCACGTACCCGAGGAAGTTCTTCACCGTCACCGGTGCCTTGTCTTCGTAGAGTTCGATCTTGATGTCACCGACTGATGTCGACATCAGTACCATTGGATTCTTCCCTTCCGCTCGTGCCTCTCCGGTCACGAACATGGTGATGAGTGTCAGCGCCGATAATACTGCCGTTCGCATGGTGTCCTCCCAAAAGTCGAAATGCTTGTCTTTCATAGCAGTTTGGCCGCTTCCCGCAAACTTCCCCAGGGCCCCCGGACCACCATTGCACCCGTGGATGAGGAGAGGATATGAATCCGCTGAAATAGAAGAGCATCCACGATTTGGAGGTCCTGTGCCCGAGCCAACACCCGCAATGGACGGACTGTATTATTTCCGCGACACACCCGAGCGCATTGCCGACGGCATTCATTTGATCTCGGCGTTCGGCAACTCGGCCTGCATCGAAACTACGGACGGGTTGGTCATCGTCGACACCTGTGTCCGTCCGATGGGAGCGCGTTTGTTGGAGCAGATCCGTCGCATCTCCGATCAGCCGATACGCTACGTGGTGTACACCCACGGCCACTTCGATCATGCCTTCGGGGTCTGGGCGCTGCTCGAAGAAGCGGAGCGGCGCGGCCGTCCACGACCCCAGATTGTGGGGCACGAGTTGGTCCCGAAACGGTTCGACCGCTATCTGGAGCTGGACGGCCTGCACGACCACATCAACCGCATTCAATTTGCCCTTCCCCCGCAGGCCAAGGTGGTGGTGCCCGAGCAGTTCTACTACCCCGACATCGTGTACCGCGACGGCATGGCGTTGCGGCTGGGCGGGCTCACCTTCTACCTGCACCACGCCATGGGCGAAACAGACGACGCCACCTGGGTCTGGATTCCCGAACGGCGAACGGTATGCACCGGTGATCTCTTCCTGTGGTCGTGCCCCAACATCGGCAATCCCTTCAAGGTGCAACGGTACGAAGTGGAATGGGCCGAGGGGCTCGAAGCCATCGCCGCTCGTGAGCCGCTCGCCCTCGCCCCTGGCCACGGACCGGCCATCGTCGGAAGCGATGCCGTTCGCGATGCCTGCCTCGATACCGCCCGAGCCCTCCGCTGGTTGCACCACGAGGTGGTACGCCGCCTCAACCAGGGCATGTGGACGGAACAGATCCTCGCTGAGGTCAACGCCTTGCCGCCGGACTTGGCCAGCAAGCCGTACTTGCAGCCCATCTATGGTTGTCCGACATTCATCGTTCACGGGATCCTGCGCCGCCACAGTGGATGGTTCGACGGCAACCCGTCGCACCTGTTCCCGGCAGCGACCAGCGCCGTCGCCAAGGAAGTCGTCGAACTGGCCGGTGCACCGGAACTCTTGAAGCGAGCCCGTGCGCTCCAACAGGCCGGTAGTATCCAGCTCGCACTGCACCTCGTTGATCTGGTCATAGACGGCGGCGACCACAACCTGGGCAAAGAAGCCCTGCAGCTGAAGAGCGACCTGCTCGCCGCACGTGCCGACGCCGAACCAAGCTTCATTGCGCGGAACATTTTCAAGAACGGTGCGGCCGCCGCGGCGGCAGACGCGACAGAGCGTAGCTGACGGAGCCGGAGCAGAGGTGCTGCGAACGGGATTCGGTTGCCCGTGGTAACGGTCACAGTTATGGTGCTGCCATGGAGCGCTTGCACGGGAAGACGGCTTTCATAACCGGCGGCGGCAGCGGCATCGGCCGGGCGACCGCGTGCCGGCTCGCCAGCGACGGTGCACGGGTAGCCGTTGCCGACATCAACATCGAAGCGGCGCAGGGCACCGAACAGATGATCCGCGCGGCCGGCGGCGAGGCGCTCGCACTGCCGGTGGACATCTCCGACTTCACGGCCGTGCAATCCGCCGTGCGCCAGACGCAAGAACGCTACGGCGGCACCGATATCTTAGTCAACAACGCCGGCTGGGATCGGATCGAGCCATTCATCAAGAATACGCCCGACCTGTGGGACAAGCTGATCGCCATCAATCTGAAGGGTCCCATTCATTGCTGCCGTGCGGTGCTCGACGGCATGATTGCCGCCGGTGGCGGGAAAATCGTCTGCATCAGCTCTGATTCTGCGCGTGTCGGCAGCACCGGCGAAGCCGTGTATGCCGCATGCAAAGGCGGGATCATCTCCTTCGCCAAGACGCTCGCCCGTGAGCTGGCGCGGTACAACATCAACGTCAACGTCATCTGCCCAGGCATCACCGACACGGCGCTGATCAAAGAAGTGACGCAGCCCGAATACGGGAAGAAGGTCATCGACGCCGTCACACGGACGATTCCCTTCCGGCGCATGGGCCGCCCGGAAGAGGTGGCGGCGGCGGTAGCCTTCTTCGCCTCTCCGGACGCGGATTTCATCACTGGACAGGTACTGAGCGTCAGCGGCGGCCTGACGATGGCGGGGTAAGACCGGAGAGCGCCAGCGACCTTTCTCCCTCTCCCCCTGAAGCCCCCCGGAGCGCATGCCAACAATTCTGATCACCAACGACGACGGTATCGACTCGCCCATGCTGGTGCCCCTGGTGCAGCGCGTGCAGCGCCTGGGGACGGTGCGGGTGGTGGTACCGGATGCGGAACGCAGTTGGACCGGCAAAGCGATCACGCGCTTCGATGTGGTTCACGTCCTCCCAACCGTCCGTGACGGAATACCCATGCATGCCGTCAAAGGCACGCCTGCCGATTGCGTCAGTCTCGGCGTGCACACGCTCTTTGATACCCCGCCGGATTTCGTCATCTCGGGGATCAACCTCGGCCTGAACTACGGGCTCGCCTTTGTGCTCTCCAGCGGCACCGTCGGCGGCGCCATGGAGGCGTGGATCGCGGGTATTCCGTCGATAGCGTTCTCCATGGCGATTCCCCACGATGCCTACGGGCTCACCGGCGCCCGGCGCATCGAAGCGCTCGGCGCGCGTCCGCCAGCCGCGGCAGACATCGCCGGCGAGATCAGCGAGACTATCCTGACCCGCGGCTTTCCCAGCGACGTCGATTGCTTTTCGGTCAACATGCCGGCGGATGTGGATGCCGCAACGCCGCGCGTGATATCCCGACTCACCCGGTCGCGCTACGGCCCGCTATTCGTGCCCGGCCCGGAAGGCGGGTACCTGCATCGCTTCCAGTCACTGGCCGCGATCGAAGACCACGAAGACGGTGACATGCAGGTGGTCGAGCGCGGCGCCATTGCCATCACCCCGCTGCGCCTGGACTTCTCCAGCTCGCTCTCCGACGGCAGCTTGCGGGCGGCGCTGTCTTCTTCTCCCTCGCCCTCCGGGAGAGGCCTGCCCTGAGCTGGTCGACGGCGTCGGGGTAAGAACAGCCCCACTTCCGCTGGCGCTCTCATTTCAGTAATCATGGGATTTATGGACGATCGCGACTTCCGTCTCTCCAAAGATGTCATGCCGACCCGGTATGACCTGCACATCAACGTCGATCTCGACAATTGGCGCTACACGGCCTCTGAACGCATCGAGGTGACGGTCCACGGCCCCCGAGCGGAGATCGTGCTGCACGCGATTGGCTTCAGCATCGACGCGGCGCGAGTCGTGGCGGCAGGCACGACGCGCGCGGCAGCTGTCGACTTCAACCCCGAGGCGGAGACCGCTAGTTTGCGGTTTGCGGAACCCGTCCCGGCCGGACCCGCCACTTTGGAGATCGAGTTCAGCGGCGAGATCCTGGAGCGGCTCCGGGGCTTCTACCGGTCGCTGAAAGACGGTGACCGGTACGCGGCCACCCAGTTCGAGGCCGCCGACGCACGCCGCGCCTTTCCGTGCTTCGACGAGCCGGAGTTCAAGGCCCGCTTCGCACTGACGCTGACGATCCCACCAGGCACCGTCGCCATTTCCAACGGACCGCAGCAAGACAGCCGAACACTCGCGGATGGGCGCAACGAAATCCGTTTCGCCGAAACACCGCCGATTTCTTCCTACCTGGTCGCGTACTGCGTCGGTCCTTTCGAGGCGACGCCGGTCGCTGCGACCCCGAGCGGCGTGCCGGTTCGGGTGTGGCTGCCACGCGGCCTCGCCGACAAGGGCATGTACGCGCGTGACGCCCACGTGCGCTCGCTCGCCTATCTGGAGGACTACACCGGCATCCCGTACGCCTACACCAAGGCGGATGCGATCGGCGTCCCCGATTTCGAAGCCGGCGCCATGGAGAATCCGGGCGCCATCACCTACCGTCTCACCGCCATCGCCGCCGATCCGGAGCGCACCTCAACCCACGCCTTGAAGGGAATCTTCTACACCGCCGCACACGAGCTCACCCACATGTGGTGGGGCGATCTGGTGACCATGGCATGGTGGAATGATCTGTGGCTCAACGAGTCGTTCGCCACCTTCGTCGGCTACCAGGTCACCGCCGATCTGATGCCGGAATGGGGTTTGTGGCGCGATTTCGTGGCGACGCTGTCGCGGCCGTTCGGCCTCGATGCGTTGGTCTCGACACATCCGATTTCCTTCGAGGTGCGGAACGCCAAGCAAGCCACCGAGCGCTTCGACGTCATCACCTACTGGAAGGGCGCGGGCGTGGTCCGCATGATCGAAGGGTTTCTGGGCGCGGCGGCCTTCCGCGCCGGTGTGCAAAGTTATTTGGAACGCTACCGCGAACGCAACGCCACTGCCGACGATTTCTGGCGCGAGCTGAGCGCCGCCTCAGGACGCGACGTGGCCGCCATCGCCAACGCGTGGATCAAGGAACCCGGGCATCCGGTGGTGCACGTAACGGCCTCGCGAGAGGGCGATGGCCTCCGTTTACGCCTCCGGCAAGAGCGCTTCTACGCCGATCCCAACGTTCGTGAAGGACGCCGGCCGCAGGCCTGGCCGGTGCCGCTGGTCATCAAGTTCGGCACCAACGGCGGCACCGCCGAGCGCCGTGAGCTGCTTGGCGCGGAGGCGGCCGAACTCACGGTGCGCGGCGCGCGCTGGATTTTCCCCAATGGCGGGGCAAGCGGGTTCTACCGCTTCACGATGGATGATGCGTCGCTACAGGCACTACTCGAGAGCGCACAGGAAGCCCTCGGTGCGCATGAGCGCTTGATGCTCGTCGACAACCACTGGGCCTTGCTCAAGGCGGGCATGGTCTCTGTCGAGCAATACCTGACTGTCCTCGATGGCTACCGCACCGAGGCGGACCGCGCCGTCATTTCGACCATCGCCGACCAGCTGAGCTGGCTCAGCACGCATGTCGTCGCCGATGAGATACGGCCACGTTTCGAACGCTTCGTCGACGATTACTACCGGCCGCAGTTCGAGGCGCTCGGTTGGGAACCCCGCGCCGGCGAGCCCGTCGATGAGCGCCTCAAGCGTGCCGCCATCATCGCGGCATTGGGCGGCGTCGCACGCACGACCTCGGTGCGTACCGAAGCGCGACGGTGGCTCGATCAGTACCTGCTCGACCGCTCCTTACTCGATCCCAATCTCGCTTCCGTGGTCACCGGGCTGGCCGCCCGTGATGGCGACCACGGGCTCTACGAGCGCTACCTCGAACGGAAGCGCAGCGCCACGACCGACCCGGAAGAAGAGCAGCGCTTTCTGCTGGCACTCACGGCGTTCGAGCTGCCGGAGCTGATTCAGCGCACACTGAACCTCGCCCTCAGCACCGAGGTCCGGGCGCAAGATCGGACATCTCTTCTGGCCGGCCTGCTCGGGCGGCGGACCTCGCGCCTGGCGGCATGGGCGTTCGTCCGGGCGCAATGGGACCGGCTGATCACGTTGATGGATCCGATGTTGTTGCAGGGACTCGTCCGCGCCCTAGGCCAGCTCACACCTGAGCCCACGGCCACCGAGGTGCGCAAGTTTCTCGCCCCGCGCGCCCATGAAGAGACGCGTGAGACCATTGCCCAAGTCACGGAACAACTGGCGATCGACGCTGCCTCCTGCGCCCGACTCTCGCCGGCGCTGACGGCGGCGCTCAGGAAACGAAGCTAGCGGGTGCATCCAGCGCGCCCCACGGCTATGATCCGCCGTTTTGCGTAGCCAGGATACCGCCGCGGTCGCCAACCGCCCAACCGAGTTGCGGGCTGACAAAGGTCACCGCGTACAACGGATCGCTGACGCCGCTGTCCTGGCTGCTCCACGTGCTGCCGCCATCGCTGGTCGCGA
>DASVHW010000434.1 GCA_036382395.1 Candidatus Binatia bacterium
CAACCCGAACTCGGACTGCCACCGGCGCAGCACGTGGTCCGGCGTGCGAAAGCAGGTGCCGGAGTTGACCACCGTCGTACCGCCGACCGCTTTGCCCAAGGGCAGTGGGATGACCGGGCGGCCATAGGCCATCGTCGTCCCCTGGTCGCGATAGGTGCGGAGCACACGCTCGAACGGTGGGCCGTGGAAGTCGTCCTGGGTGAAATACCCGCCTTCCTCGATGATCAGCACGCTCCGTCCTGCTTCCGCCAACCCCTTGGCGATCACGGCGCCGCCGGCGCCCGAGCCGATGACGCAGACATCAACGCGCTCGGAGATATCGCCCTTGAGATCCGGATACATGAGCGGCGCGAGGCGCGGCCCCTTCCGCGGTGGTCCCTCATGAAGGCAGGCGTGGGTGAAACCGAACGCCGCCTCCACTTCGGGCGCGGCGCCGTAGGCAAAGCCGCACAGCTGTTTCAAGATCGTGATGGGAATGCGCCGCCACGGATAGCGGCTGCGCGCCGCCTCCTCGACGAAGCGCTCGCGCTCCGCTGCCGACAACCGTGAGAAGGGCTTCATCTGCCGGGAGAGCAGCGGACTGATCTCCCAAGCGGCAAGCAAGAGGCTCACTTGACGTCGCGTTGCGGGGCTGAACGCGTTCAAATAGCAGTTCAAGCGGCTGGCGACGCCGACATCCGCGGCCCCCAACGGAAAGGCGCCGCCGCGTGGAACGATCGCATCGGCCACAGCAGCCAACGTCGCCAACTGCCCGGCGTGCAAGGCTCCCCCGTCCGTCATTGCCGCCGATTCTTGAACCGTCGTGGCGAAAATGCAATCGCCCCCAGGCGCACCGGCGCACGCGCATGCTGGCGCACTGGCCCACTCGCACACTCAACCGTTTGCACCTTCGCCCAATCTTCGCTATAGCTGAGGCAGCGGAGGCCGCTATGATCCTCACCAAGCGACAGAAGCAGCTCTACGATTACATCGACGATTTCATCGCGCGCCACGGGTATGCGCCGACGCTCGAGGAGATCGGGGAGAAGTTCAAGCTCTCGTCGCTGGCCACCGTCCACAAGCATCTGACGAACTTGGAACAGAAAGGCCTCATCAAGCGGAAGTGGAACTTCAGCCGCGCCATCGAGCTGGTGCCGCAGCAGAAAAAGGCGGGCGCCGTGGAGTTGCCGCTGCTCGGCTACGTCGCCGCCGGCGCGCCTATCGAAGCGTTGGAAAACGCCGAGAGCTTCAGCGTGCCGGAAGAGTTCGTCCGCCGGCAGAATACCTTCGCGCTGCGCGTGAAGGGGAACTCCATGATCGAGGACGGCATCTGGGACGGCGACTATATCGTCGTCGAAGAGCGTCCGACGGCCGACAACGGGGAAACTGTCGTGGCCCTGATCAATGGAGACGCGACCGTCAAGAAGTTCTACCGGGAGAAGGGCGGCAAGATACGCCTCATGCCGGCCAACGAGAGCATGTCGCCGATCATCGCCAAAGCCCAAGACGTCATGATCCGCGGCGTCGTCGTCGCGGTCATGCGGAAATACTGAACCTTCACACTCTGGGGTTGTGGCGACTGAGCGCAGTCTGCGCTATGCAGGGCCACGGATGAGTGAAGAGCTTGAGATCCTCAAGCTGATCGTGGCCCGCCTCGATGCTGCGTGCATCCCCTGCATGGTGAGCGGGTCCATCGCGATGAGCTATTATGCCCAACCGCGCATGACCCGGGATATCGACATCGTCGCCGATCTCCTCCAGGAGGTGCGGGCGTGACCGATACGCCCGACGCCGTCCGCACACGCTATCGGGTGATGCTGATGCGCCGCCCCGGTGCCGAGCGCCTGAAGATGGCGTGCGACATGTTCGATGCGGCGCGGCGACTGGGTGACCCTCCCGAAGATACGGCGCCGGTAGCCGGTCATCGGTCGCCGTTGGGGGGAAGATCACCGGCTCGGGCTGCCCCGTTCACACCGGGTGCGGCTCTGAACTATGAGGCGAACAACGAGGAGAGGGCTGATGGCGGATGTCACCAGGGCTGGGCGCAATGACCCGTGTCCGTGCGGCAGTGGCAAAAAGCACAAGCGCTGCTGCTTGACCCAGGCGGAAGCGGTGGACTTCACCTGGCAGCGCCTGCGCCGCGCCGAAGGCAGCGTGGTGGAAAAGGTGCTTGCGTTCGCCAAGGCGCACTACGGCGCAGAGGTCATTGTGCATGCCTGGGACGCGTTCAGCCTCGGGGCCAAAGGCGAGCCTGCCGACGATCCGTTGTTCGAATCCGCCTTCATCCCGTGGTTCACGTTCAACTGGGTTCCCGACCCGGCGCTGGCCATCGACGGCCCGCTACCGGGACGCGCTCCGCTGGCGCTCCAGGCCGTCTCGGCACACCCCGACCGCTTCGACGACTTCGAGCAACACTTCGCGCGCGCCATGTGCCAGCGCCCGTACAGCTTCTACGCCGTCACCGCCGTCGCGCCCGGCCGCAGCATCACCCTGAATGACGTCATGACACACCGCGAGTACGAGGTACGCGAACGCTCCGCCAGCGCCACGGTCAGCCGCGGCGGCATTCTGTTTACGCGCGTCCTGGAGATGGACGGGGTCGCCATCATGTGCGGCTGCGCCCCGCTCGTCATTCCGGCGGACGAACACCTTTGGCTGCTCGACCTGCGCCATGCGCTGACCCGCAAGCGGATACCCATGACTGAAGAGATGCTGCACACGCACGCGGAGGCGCTGCGCAGCGCCTACTTCGACGTCGCCGACCGGGTGTATCACCCGCAACTGCCCACGCTCTGCAACACCGACGGCGACCCGCTGCTCTTGCAAACGCTGCACTTCGACTTGCGCTGCAGCCCGCGCGCCGCCTTCGACCGGCTGCGCTCGTTGTCCCTCGACCGGCCGCAAGAGGACTGCATGGAAGATCCCGAGTACGATGCGGACGGCGCCTTGCGCGCCGTCCGCTTCACCTGGCTCAAGCGCGGCAACGCCAAGCATGAGAGCTGGGACAATACCATCCTCGGAACCCTGCGGATCAACGGCACCAAGCTGACCATCGACGTGAACTCGCAACGCCGCGCTGACATCATCCGCGGCGAGGTAGAACGCCAGCTCGGCGCCGACGTCGTTTACCGCACCACCGTGTTTGAGTCGGTGAAAAAGGCCCTCGAGGAGCGACGCGCGCGCCCGGAAACCGCAAAGGAGCGGAGCGCCCGGGAAGCCGACGAACGCCTCAACGCCCTACCCGAGGTGCAGGAACAGCTCCGCGCCATGGCCGCCGCGCACTGGCGGCGCTGGCTCGATGAGAAGATTCCCGCGCTGCGCAACCGCACACCGCGCCAAGCCAGCCGCACCGCGGAAGGACGCGAGCGGCTCGAAGCTCTGTTGCAGTCCTTCGCTGCGAACGACACCGCGCACGGCCCCACACCGTTCAGCGCCGATGTGACGGCGCTGCGCAAGGAACTTGGGCTGAGCCCATGAACGGCGCTGGCTTCCCCTGCCCGGCAATATGGCGCGGGCGCATTCGCGCCAGCGCCGGCGTAGCCACGAGCCTTCCGCCAGAAGCGGTCGCGCGGTTTGACGCCGACTTGCAGGCCCTCCTGACGCAGCGGTTCCCAGACGAACCGTTGCAGATACCTCACCGCATCTTCTCCGTCATAGGCCGCAATCCTCCAGGAAGCCGGCGCGGATACTGATTCGATCATTTGCATTTGCCCCGACGCTGTGGGAATCGGCTCGGTTGGGGAGGAACGAGACACAGTGCCTGTCACGTATCGCGATGCGGGGGTGAGCATTGCTGCCGGCGATCGCGTCACCGCGGCGGCGCAGGCCGCGGCCCGAGCCACGGTGCGCCCGGAGGTGGTCGCGGGCGTCGGCGGATTCGGCGCGCTGTTTCGTATTCCGCGCGGTTATCGGCGGCCGTTGTTGGTAGCCTCTACCGACGGCGTGGGGACCAAGCTGCGGATCGCGCTGATGATGAAGCGCCACGACACCATCGGCATCGATCTGGTGGCCATGAACGTCAACGACATCCTGACGCTCGGCGCGGAGCCGGTGGCCTTTCTCGACTACTACGTGACCGACAAGCTGCGGCCGCAGGTCGCCGCCGCCGTGTTGAAGGGTATTGCCCGCGGCTGCCGGCTGGCGGGATGTAGCCTGATCGGGGGGGAAACGGCAGAGCACCCGGGCTGCTTCATCCCGGGTGAGTACGACCTGGCCGGGTTCACCGTCGGCGTCGTCGAAGCGGACGCGGTCATCGACGGTCGGCGCATTGTCCCCGGTGATGTCGTCATCGGGTTGCCGTCGAGCGGCCTGCACAGCAACGGCTACTCGCTGGTTCGCCGTTTGTGTTTCGAGAAGGGGCGCCTGTCGCTCCGGGCTCGGCCGGAGGAGCTGAGCGTGCCGTTGGGCGAGGAGCTGCTGCGGCCGACACGGATCTACGTGCCGGTGGTGCGCCAACTCCCGCCGCGCCTGATCAAGGGCATGGCGCACATCACCGGCGGCGGCATCACCGGCAATTTGCCGCGCATCCTTCCCAAGGGCTGCGCGGCGCGTATTCGCCTCGGCACCTGGCCGGTTCCCGGCATCTTCGATTTGCTCCAGCGCCTCGGATCGGTGCAGCGGGACGAGATGTTCCAGACCTTCAACATGGGCATCGGGTTCATCCTGGTCGTCGGCAAACGCCAGGCGGATGCGGTCATGGATGGGCTCAAACGGCAGCGCGAGCGCGCCTACATCATCGGCGAGGTCGTGCGCGCCGGGCGCGGATCGCGGCAACGCGTGGTCTTGGAAGGTTCGATTTGAGAATCAAACCGGCGGTCGGCGCGTGCTGTTTCCGACCGGCGCTTCATCGAAAAGCACAGCCGCGACGCCCTCGGAACCGTGATCAAGCTCCATTTCAAGGCGACGCAGCAGATTCTCGCTTGACAGGAGAATTGAACGCTCAAGGCCACACAGGCAGCAGAGGAAACGCAAATGAGCATTCATGAGGTGCTCGCGTCGCGGTTGCAGGGCTGACTTTGAATTCTCAGGTCTGGTCCGCAGGCGCCGCACAGCCGGTCCCGAAGACCGGTTGTGCGGCGTGCTGTCGTTATTCAACCATGATGACCGAGCCGCTCGATACGGTGGAGATCAACTCGTTTCCGGCGGTGTCACTCACGCTCGCGCGATCCGCCCCGATC
>DASVHW010000435.1 GCA_036382395.1 Candidatus Binatia bacterium
CGCCTCCTCCAAACGGCGATTCGCCTTGGCGATCTCACCCGCGCGTTCCTCGACGCGTCTTTCCAGTTCCTGCTGTCTGTCCCGCTCCCTGGAACCGAGCCAGGTCGTCACCGTGGCCACCAACACGAACAGCCCTAGCCGACCAAGGGCGATCAGGTTAGCACTGATCGTCGAAACGCCCACGGGCACGAACAAGTACGTGCCCGTGACCGTTGAAAGGACGGCAGCCAATACCCCCGGCCCGAGACCAGCGTAGCGCGCAGTGAACAATACCGCGAAGTAAAACGGCACATAGGGCGGAGGGAACATCGGTCCGAGCAGAACCTTCACCGCCGTAGCTAATGCAGTCCAAAAGACGGCGGCACCATAACGGGCTGCTCGCGAAGAGGTCAGCTGCGACATATATCGATGCTCGGCACTCCGATTCTCAAAGGTAAAATGAATTATCGATCGCTTCAGCCCGAGGAGTCAAACTCAGGCGTGCAGTTCCCCGCCGGTGCAGTGACACTCTGCTCGAAGCAACCGCGGGCGATCCGCTGGTGATCGAGCGGCCTATTGACTGAGTGTCCGAAGGTAGCGCAGCAGCGTACGCACACCAAAGCCGGTGGCACCGCGCGGGTGACAGGGCAAAGGCTTGTCGGCGAAGGCCGTGCTGGAGAAATCGACGTGGGCCCACGGCACTGTGCCGACGAACTCCCGCAAAAAGAGACCCGCCACGACCGTCCCCGCACCGGAGCCGCCGTCGCCGATGTTTTTGATGTCGGCCACCGTACTATCGAGATCCGCACGGTACGCGGCAACCAGCGGCAACTCCCACAAGTTCTCCCCACAGGCGCGCCCCGCCTCGATGAGTGCCCGCACCAGGGCAGCGTCCGTTCCCATGATTCCCGCGTAGCGGTTCCCCAATGCCACCCGAACCGCCGCGGTGAGGGTCGCCACATCGATGAGCACGTCCGGTTTAGCGGCAGCAGCGTACGACAACGCGTCCGCCAGAACCAACCGGCCTTCGGCGTCCGTATTCAGCACCTCGATGGTTTTGCCGTTGTGCGCGCGCACCACGTCGCCCGGCTTGATGGCGCGGCTGCCCGGCATGTTCTCCGTGGCAGGAACGTAGCCGCGCACCTCCACCGCCACCCCCAGGTCACGCACCACGCTCATCACCGCCAGCACCGCCGCCCCGCCGGCCATGTCTCGCTTCTGCACCTGCATGCTATCCGCCTGCTTGATCGACAATCCCCCACTGTCGAAGGTGATGCCTTTGCCGGCTAGCGCCACGCGCTGGCGCGGCCGCACGCTTGGCCGATAGACGAGCTCAATGAAACGCGGGGGTTGGGCGCTGCCCTGCGCTACACCGAGTAATGCCCCCATGCCGGCACGCTTGATGGCGCCAGCGCTGAGGACCCGTGCCTGCAACCGTTGCGCCCGGGCGATGCGTCTAGCTTCGCCGCCGAGGTAACTCGGGGTGACGATGCCCGCAGGCAGATTGATCAAGTCGCGGGCATAGCACGTCGCTTTCGCGCTCAGGTGCCCGCGTGCCACGGTGGCGCGCGCCGTAATATCCTCGCGTGCACCAGCTATGTGTACACGCAGGAGACGCGGACCACCGGGCTTCGCCGACTTCAAGCTATCGAACATGTAGCTGCTCAGATCAAGGCCCTCGACCACCGTCTCCAACACCTCCGTAGACATGGTGCCGGCAGACATCACCATCGCCGCACTGGTGGCCTTCAGATCGCGGGCACGGGTGACCACCGTGTCGGCACACTTGTACCAAGCCTCGACACCCGCGGCCGTGTCGACGCCGACAATCAGGAGATGCGCAGGCGGCAGGGTACCCTGCGTCTGAAATACAGCGACCTCTCCATCCGCACCTTGAAAACCTTGCTGGCGCGCTTCGGCGCTCAATTTCCTTTTCAGCCGCTGGTCGAGGCGCGCCAGCTCGCCCGAGTTCCAGTCGCGGCCGACAACCAGCACGAGCATCTGGGCATGGATGTCGGCAGCTTTGCTACGAGTGAGTGTCACGTCCATATGTCTGTACCCGGCCCTCGTGCTCCAGCTCGCCACGCTACTGACTGTGACGCTTGAGATAGTCCAGAACGATGTCCCGCTCCTGTGCCGTCAGCGGTGGCAGGCCGTGGCGCACGGTGTCCCCCTGCATCCTCTCAACCTGGAATTTCCACATTTCGAAGGTCAGGCTTCCTGGAGCATATATACGGTGACACGTGTCGCAGCGCTCGGCGTACAGCTTCGCGCCCGGAGAGTCGGGCTCGGGCAGCTTGGCGTTGCACGCGGCCATCGCTGCGAGAACGACCGCAGAGAGGCAAAAGCCTGTGCCCCGTCTCATAGCGATTCTCGGAAGTATGCAGCCTGGCCGGTCGTCTCCTCGACTCCAATCTGAATGGCGTGGATCCGCTCGACCTTTGCCGCCGCCAACTCGCGCCGGACTTCACCGGCCAGGTAGCGCGCCAGCTCTTCGGCGGAGCTGTGCACGATGGGCAGCAGCACGACATCCTTGCTGGGAAAACTGAACTCATCGTCTTCGTAACCAATGATGACCTGGCGGCCGTCCTCACGGATGCGCAAACAATCACTCTGCGCGGGGATGATGAACTTTTCGTCCAGCCGGCCGCAGACCCGCTTGGTGATCTGCTTGGCGATGCCGAAGTCGAGAACGTAGCCCTCCGGCCCCAGATCGCCTTCGATGTCCACCGACACCCGGTAGTTGTGCCCGTGCAGGCCCTCGCGGAAGCCCTTGTACGCGATAAAGTGCGCTGCCGAGAACTTCAGATAATCCTTGGTCACGTGTACCCGGAATGTCTGCGTACCCATAGAAATCACCGCCTGCTGCCCAGGCCTTACCACAGGCAATCGCTCGTGCAAGCCGCTGGTTGTGCAGCCTCTGCTCTCAGTGGAACACCGCCGTCACGTCAAAATACGTCAGCTCGTCACGCTCGCACTGGTTACACACCAGACGCACGATGCGGAAGCGACGCTCGCCCACCGCTCGCGAGGTTTCACCGTTCACCACCAGGAGTCCACCGCAGCGGCAGGACCTGCCACAGAGCGCGGCATCGATCTCGTCGAAGCGACTCACCGCTACTGGGCGATGAATGGTGGCGCCCGGCCGGCGCTGTTCGGTGCGCCGGCGCTGCCAGCGCCGGATACCGACCGACACCACCGCCACCAGCACGGCAAGGCCAAGCACGAGCCCAATCACGTCAGGGCCGCCTCGGAATCCGACGCCACGCCGAGCCGGGTCAGCGCCTGGTCCAACTGCGCGTGATTGCCGACCATCACGAGAATGTCTCCCGACTCGATCACCAGGTCCGGCGACGGGTTGGTCGTCGGCTGACCGTTACGGACGACGGCAATGATGGTGACGCCCGTCATCTTGCGCAGCTGGAGCTCGCGGATCGAGCCTCCGGCCGCCAGCGAGCTTTCCGGCACCATGAAACTTTCCGTCGTCGTCGCAGCGAGAATCTGCCCCAACTGGTCCAACGTCTGCCGCGGCAGCTCCAGTCCCCGCAACATGCGGTATCCCTGCTTGCGGATCAGCTCGACCTGGAGCGTGATGACGTTGCGCGGCACGCGCAGGCGGCGCAGCACGCGCGCGAAGATTTCCACCGAGGTTTCAAATTCCTCCGGGATCACTTCGGTCGCGCCCAGGCGGTGGAGTTCATCCATTTCCGCCACGTAGCGCGTGCGCACGATGATGGGCGCCTGCGCATTCATCTGGCGGGCAAGCGCCACGATGCGCCGGGTCGCCACCGGATCGGAGATGGCGACCACGATCACGTGCGCCGCCGCAACGCCAGCCTGGCGCAAGACCTCGGCCCGGGTGCCGTCACCGTAGAGGACCGGTTTTCCGCTGTCCCGCGCCGCCGCCAGCCGATCCGGATTGATCTCGAGAATCACGTACGCCAAGCCGGTCTGCTGCAATACGTGGGCGAGGTTCTCTCCGTTGAGGCCGTACCCCACGACGAGAACGTGGTTGCGCGCGGGGTGACGTTCGCTGCCCGCGTCCGGCTCGGCAACCCCGAGCCAGCGCTGCGGCGCGTAGCTCACTCTGGTCGCAACATACATCAAGAATGGGGTCGCCAGCATGGTGAGCACCGCAACCGCGACGAATACCTCATACTGGGGCGGCAAGATCAGGCCAGCCGGCAACGCGACGCGTGCGAGCACAAAAGATAACTCCCCAATCTGTGCCAGCGACAGTCCTGTCGTGATGGCAACACGGGGAGAACGGTAGAAGGAAAACCCGGCAACCGTCGCCACTAGGGCTTTGCACACGATGACCAACACGGCCGCGACACCCAAACTCAGAAAATGGTGGCGCAGGAGATCGAGGGGCAACAGCATGCCGATTGAAATGAAGAAGATGCTGTTGAAGGTATCGCGAAACGGGAGGATGTCGGCGGTGGCCTGGTGGCTGTACTCGGACTCCGAGATCACCAGGCCGGCAATGAGCGCGCCCACAGCCAGCGACAGACCGAACCGTGCCGCCAACCAGGCCGTCCCCAGGCAGAACAACACGATGGCCCCGGTGAACAACTCGCGGCTGCGCAGGCGCACGATCTGACGCAAGACGGCCGGCATCAACAGGCGTGCCGCCAGCACGATGACGGCGACAGCTACGGCCGCCTGCATCAGCACGGTGGCGACGGCCAGCCACGACATGGCAGCAGCGCTGCCCAGGAGCCGGGTGAGCAGCATCATTGGAATCAAACACAGGTCCTGGATGAGCAGAATGCCGACGGCCAGCCGTCCGTGCGGCGCGTTGATTTCGCCGCGGTCACTCAGCGTCTTCAGCACGATCGCCGTGCTCGATTGAATGACCAGAAACGCAAACACCAGGGAGGAAGAAACGGAAAATCCTGCCGCCAGGGCGATGCCGCAACCCAGCGCCCCGGTGATGAGTATTTGCAGGCTGCCGGACCAGACGATGATGCGACCCAGGCGAGCGAGTTGGCTCAGGGACAACTCCAAGCCCACCACGAACAGCAGCAGCACCAGGCCGAGTTCCGCCAAGCTCTCCACGTCCGCAGTCTGCGCGATGAGGCCCGCGCCGTTGGGACCGATGATGATCCCGGCGATGAGGAAACCCACGACGGACGGCACATTCAGCCGCTGAAAGATGAACACGATGGGGAGCGCGGTCGCGAAGAGGACGACCAGGTCCCGCAGGATCGCCCCCTCAGCCATAGATCGCGCTCGTGAATCGCGTGCGTGAGTCGTGTGCCGCACTCTGCCGGTTTATGCGAGCACGCTTCACCAGCACGAGTCACGCATCCTTCCCGACCGCGTCCCGCAGGTGCGCCAAGCCGTCTCGCCGCAACAGGTCCGCCAGGCCGCCTGCAATCCGGCGCGCCAGTCGGGGTCCTTCGAAGATCATGCCGGTGTAAATCTGCACCAGGGAGGCTCCGGCGCGAATTTTCGCGTAGGCGTCGGCGGCGGTGAAGATTCCGCCCACTCCGATGATCGGGAGTTCGGGGCCGGCGAGGCGATGGAGCGTGCGGATCACGGCTGTGGCCCGCTGGCGCAACGGCGCTCCGCTCAGGCCCCCGGCTTCTTCGATGTGCGTGGTCACACCCTGGCGCTGGATGGTGGTGTTGGTGGCCACGAAGCCGCTGGCGCCGCCGCGGCGCGCAACTTCAACGATCCCGGGCAATGCCTCATCGGCAAGATCGGGCGCGACCTTCACCAGCAGCGGTCGCGGCACCTGCTGGTGCGTGCGTGCCAGCGTGTCGTTCTCCTTGGCCAGCGCGCCGAGCAGTGCCGCGAGGCGTTGCTCCGTCTGCAGTTCCCGTAGCCCCGGCGTGTTGGGGGAGCTGACGTTGATGACGATGTAATCGGCGAAGACGAACAGCTGCCGAAAGCTGCGCAGGTAGTCCTCCACCGCCTGTTCCAGGGACGCGGTGCGAGACTTACCGATGTTGATGCCCAGCGGAATGGTTGGGCGACGCACGCTCTGCAGCTGCGCCAACCGTAGCGCCACGGCCGTGGCGCCGGAGTTGTTGAAGCCGAGCCGGTTGATGAGCGCACGATCACGTGGCAGCCGGAATATCCGCGGCCGTGGGTTGCCCGGCTGCGCCTCGGCGGTGATGGTACCCACCTCCGCAAAACCGAAACCGAGCAATGGCCAGACGTGTGGAGCACGGGCGTCCTTGTCAAATCCGGCCGCCAAGCCCACCGGATTGGGAAATGAAATGTTCCACACACGCTGGGTCACGGCCGGGTGTGTCCACGGCCGTGGGGGAAAACGGCACGCCAGCACGCGCTGGTAGGCAGCCAAGCCACTGAAAACCAAATCGTGAGCCCGTTCAGGCTCGAAGCGAAAGAGCAGCGGGCGCAGGGCGTGGTAGAGCATCATTGTCACTGATTGACCGATGGCTGCGTCTCTCGTGGGGCACGGCGCACCGTACGCCTACGGACATGTCAATACGTCAAGGTAGCCTGGTGGAGCAACCAACGGGCTGCTAGCCGTTTGCCGAGGCGGCTTCGGAAGATGACAGCGCGTCGGAGTCAGTCGGCGCGGCGGTCTGCAGCTTGTAGCGCTGGTAGCGCTCCAGGATGCGTGCAACGTAGGCCACCGTGTCGCTCCCTTTCGCAAAGCCGTTGGGCAGCTGCGTGTAGAGGGACGGTTCCTCGAGGCGTGGCAGCATCAGCTCCAGCGCGCTCTCCCACCGGTTCGGATCGTACCCGAAGCGGCGCGCCAGCGCCTGTGCATCCCGAACGTGCCCTGGTCCCACGTTGTAGGCCGCCAAGATGATGGCCAGTCGATCACGGCCGTCAGCGGTACGGAACGCTTCGTCGAGCTGCCGCAGGTAGCGCACCCCGGTCTGTACATTGTCTGCCGGCGCATGGAACCGCACCGCGCCCACGGCTTCTGCGGCGATCGGCCGCACCTGCATCAAACCGACCGCGCCCTTTTCGCTGCGGCTAGCTGGATCAAAGCGGGACTCTTCAAAGATCAGTGCCGCGATCAAACGCCAATCGAAGCCCTCGGCTTTAGCGTGGTGCGCAATGAGGCGATCGAACGGCGAAATCGTGATGGCCAAGCTGGACCGTGGGGGGGCTGCCGTCATCTCGGCGAGCAACGGGATGGGGACCTCAGCACCATCGACTCGGATGTACCAACCGCCAGCCTGGAGCGACCACGACCCAGGGCGCGCCGCCGGGGCTGCCGTAGCGAGCAGAGCCGTCGGCTCTTCCGCAATCGTTTCCTGGGGTGGCTCCGCTCGTCCCTGCTGCAATACGACTGCGATTGCAAGCGTCCCCAGCCCCACCGCCCCACAGCGAAGCGCCCCGCTCAACCAAGAGGGGCCGCTCGTCATTTGGGCGGCACTTTGCACGACTCGCGGTTCGGATGCAAGCGCAAATCCGCGTTGACATACCACGGCGTTTTACTCTAGCTTAGCAGCGAGAGACGCAACTCATGTCCGAGCCTCAGACACTGGATACCCTTCAGACTCGCGAGAAGATTCTCGCCTCCGCCAGCCAGCTCTTTTCCGAGCAAGGGTACGAGAACACATCCTTGTCGCAAGTTGCCCGCCAGGCCAAGGTGAGCAAGGCGCTGATTTTCTGGCACTTCGATTCGAAGGAAAAGCTCTATCGCAGCGCCTTACGGAAGACGCTGGAGCCCTACTTCATCAATGTCGATGGTCTCGAAGGTCTCGGCGAACGCGAACAGGTCGAGCGGCTCATCGATCTCTTTTACGACTTCGTTCACGAGAACGTGTACTCGGTCCGGTTCTTTCTCAGCCTGACACTACAGGCCGAGCAGCAGCCCGATGAAGTCTTGAGTCGCGTCAACGAACTCTACCGCATCTTCCGCAAATCACTGGCTGAAATCATCGAGAACGGCCGACGGCGGGGCACCTTTCGCACCGACATCGACCCGGAGCGCGACGCCGCACTGATCATGGCGGCACTCGGTGGAATCCTGATCCAGCAGTTCATGAGCGATGGCTCCCCGTACGATCCGAAGGACCTCATCGAGCATCTCAAGACCATCCTCTTCCAGCGGCTTGTCGTACCGGCTGCAGGGAGCACAGCCGCGGGGCGCCCGTAGCGGGCGCCCCGCCCGAGTCAGCCTCGGCCGCCACCCCAACCGCAGGGAAGGTGCTCCGCACCACCACCACACCGCACACCCCTTCCCTTCCACGCCGGCATCGTCTTTTCCGTTGGTAACCCGTGTCTCACGAGCAGCCGCTGGTCGCGCCACAATTGAGACACTTGTAACAGCTCCCGTTGCGGATCATGATCGCGCCGCAATCGGAGCAACTCGGCGCATCAGCTTGCGGACTGAACCCAAGCGCTGTAACCGTCGAGCCGCGATCAACCCCGTGCTTGTCAGCGGGAACCGCTTTACTTTCCGCCGCACTGGTTTCCGCCACTCCCAAGCCCATCTCCGTCCGCTGTTCCGCGTTGAGGAAGCGCGTCCCAAGGAAGCGGAAAATATAGTCGATCAACGATTTCGCAATCGGGATGTCCGGATTCTTGGTAAAGCCCGACGGTTCGAAGCGGACGTGACTAAACTTGCTCACCAGCACTGCCAATGGCACCCCGTACTGTAAGGCCATGGAGGTCAGGATGCCGATGGTATCCATCAAGCCGGCAATGGTACTACCTTCCTTGGCGATCTTGATGAACAGCTCCCCCGGCGTGCCATCATCGTACAAGCCGACGTGGATGTAACCCTCGTGCCCGGCGATATCGAATTTGTGCCGCAGCGAGCGACAGTCCTGTGCCAGGCGACGGCGTACGGGTCGAAACTCCACCGCCGGCGCCCGCTTGTCCTGTCGTGCCGTGTTCAGCGGCTGCGTGCGTTTGCAGCCATCGCGGTAGATGGCCACGGCCTTCACGCCCAGGTGCCAGGCCTCGATGTACGCCTGCATGATGTCGTCCACGGTCGCGGCGTTGGGCATGTTGATGGTTTTCGAGATGGCCCCCGAGATGAACGGCTGCACCGCACCCATCATGCGCAAGTGACCGAGCGGATGGATCGAGCGCGCACCATTCGCCGCCTTGAAGGCGCAATCGAACACGGGCAGGTGCTCATCTTTCAGCTCCGGCGCGCCCTCGATGGTGTCGTGTTCATCGATATACTCGACAATCGACTGGATTTCCTTCGACTCGTATCCCAGGCGTTTGAGGGCGCGCGGCACGGTGTTGTTGATGATCTTGAGCATGCCGCCGCCCACCAGCTTCTTGTATTTCACCAGCGCAATGTCCGGCTCGACGCCGGTGGTATCGCAGTCCATCATGAAGGCAATGGTACCGGTCGGCGCCAGAACGGTGACTTGCGAGTTGCGAAACCCGGCCTCCCTGCCGAGCCCGTAGGCGTCGTCCCACACGACGCGGGCGGCGCTCAGCAATTCAAGCGGAGCGTAGGCCGAGTCGATCTTGTGCGCGGCGCCGCGGTGGCGGCCAATCACATCCAGCATCGGCTCACGGTTCGCAGCGTATCCCGCAAACGGCCCCAGCTGCCGGGCGACGCGCGCCGACTGGGCGTAGGCTTCCCCGCACATCAGCGAGGTGACCGCCGCCGCATATTGGCGGCCGGCTTCCGAGTCGTACGGCAGCCCGAGCGCCATCAGCAACGCCCCCAGGTTGGCGTAGCCCAAACCCAATTGGCGGAAGGCCCTGGCGTTCTCGGTAATCTGCGGCGTCGGGTAACTGGAGTGGTCGACGATGATGTCCTGCGCTGTGATCATCACGTCCACGGCATGGCGGAAGGCGGCGGTATCGAACTCGCCGCTGTCGCCGACGAACTTCATCAGGTTGAGCGAAGCCAGGTTACAGGCCGAGTTGTCGAGGTGCATGTATTCCGAACACGGGTTCGAAGCGTTGATGCGTCCCGAGTTCGGACAGGTGTGCCAGCTATTGATGGTGGTATCGAACTGCATTCCCGGATCGCCGCACACATGGGTGGCTTCGGCAATCATGCGCAGAAGGTCTCGCGCCCGGTAGGTGTCGGCTGGCTGTCCGGTCCGCACGTAGCGGGTTTGCCAGACATCGTCCTCCTCGGCCGCACGCATGAAGGCATCGGTCACCCGCACCGAGTTGTTGGCGTTCTGGAAGAAGACCGACCCGTAGGCAGGGCCGTCGAGCGAGCCGTCGTAACCGGCGTCGATCAGCGCCCACGCCTTCTTTTCCTCCTCCTCCTTGCAGCGGATGAAGTCGACGATGTCGGGATGATCGGCGTTGAGCACGACCATCTTCGCCGCACGCCGGGTCTTGCCGCCCGACTTGATGACCCCGGCCGACGCATCGGCGGCCTTCATGAAAGACACCGGTCCCGATGCCGTGCCACCGCCGGCGAGCTTCTCCTTGCCGGAACGAATACGGGACAAGTTCACGCCCGAACCCGATCCACCTTTGAAGATGATGCCCTCATTGCGATACCAGCCGAGGATCGATTCCATCGTGTCTTCGACAGAGAGGATGAAACAGGCCGAGCACTGGGGTTGCGGCTCGATACCGACGTTGAACCACACCGGGCTGTTGAAGGCCGCCTTCTGCTCGACCAGCAGATGCGTCAGCTCGGCAGCGAACACCTCGGCGTCCTGTGGCGCGGCGAAGTATCCTTGCTGCTCACCCCAACCGCGAATCGTGCGCACGACGCGGCTGATGAGCTGCCGCACACTCTGCTCACGCTCGGGGGCGCCGAGCGGTCCACGGAAGTACTTGGAAACGACGACGCTGGTCGCCAGCTGCGACCACGCCTTGGGGATCTCCACGGCGTGTTGCTCGAAGACCACCTCGCCCTTCTCACCGCTGATCAACGCGTCGCGAAGTTCCCACTCCACCGCGTCGAAGGGATCCACCTCTGGGGTCGTGAAATATCGGGGAACGGTCAAACCTTGCCCTGGAGCGGCCACCCCTGCCTGCCCCTCTTCCTTCCTCTTGCGCGCCACCTCGGTCATCGCGCCCTCCCCTCCATCTTGTATGGGCATTGCTGATACACCCAATATATAGGGCTGTCAATACAATTCTAGCCGAACAGACAGCGAAAGTCAGCGGGCTCGTGTTTTCCGCCGATGCCCCATAGAATAGCAGCGACATGAAGCCGCCCAGCCTACGTCCGAGCCCCGTCGCTGATGTCCTCAGCCGCGTCTTGCAACGCGTCGATCCCGAGCAGGAGCTGCGTGTCTATCGCATTTGGACCTTCTGGGATGACGAAGTTGGTAGCGCCATTGCGCGGCGCGCCCAACCCGTTCGTTTTCGCGACGGCGTCCTCTTCGTCGCCGTCGCGACACATAGCTGGATGCAGGAGTTGCGCTTCATGAAAGACGACATTCGCGAC
This sequence comes from Candidatus Binatia bacterium, assembly GCA_036382395.1. Lineage (NCBI taxonomy): Bacteria > Candidatus Binatota > Binatia (SeqCode) > Binatia bacterium. Next base: position 11,312 of record DASVHW010000435.1, read on the forward strand.
CGTCTCAATGCGCGGCTCGGCGCCACACTGGTGCGGGACATCTTCTTCATCTCGGGGCAGGTGGAGAGCCCACCCGCAGCGGACGCCGCCGCGCCCCGTGAAGAGACGCCGGCCGGACCGAACCTGATCCCGCTTCCGCCGATCGCCGACCCCGAGCTCGCGGGCGCCTTCAACCGCGTCGTCCAGGCACGCGCCAGACGGCTGGCGCTCACGCCGCGCCGCCCCACGGGCCGGCCCCGCGCCAGGAGGCCGCGTTAGGGGGGCCTCCATCGGCATTTTCCACACGCGAGAAGGTGGCGTTCACACCAGGCCGTGCACTTTTGCAAACGGATCCCAGCTGGCGTCGCGGTGCCATTCGTACTCGGTCGCGATCGCGAGCCGTTCGCTCAATTCCTTGCCGAACATGCGGGCGATGACGGCAAGCGGCCAGACTCCCATGAGGCATTTCCTGAGCCCAGTCGAAGGGCGTATCTCGTTGGAACCCTCTGGCAAGAGACGTTTGGCTTCGTGTCGGTTCAGGACTACAAGAAGCTACTGATGAATGCGTTCGAGCGCTTGTCCGTCATCTGGGTCGGACCCGCGCAACGGCTCGCGAAGACTCGATAAGATGCAACTAACAACGCCCCCCGAGGTCTTAGAGCCGCATTTTCGGGGTCGAAATGGCTGGAGCAAGGAAGGACGGGCTACGGTCACCAGGGCTTACAGCCCCTATTGCGATGTCGAAAACGGGGCAGTAAGCCCTTCGCAGCAGGCGTTTTTCGGGCGAAAGGGCCACCGCATCAGTAGGTTGCGCCGGTCCGACCCCACCTGGGCTGTTACCTAGTGAGATCATGAAGTTCCTCCACACCGCAGACTGGCAGATCGGCATGCGGGCCGCGCGTGTGGGTGCGGCGGGTGTGCGGGTGCGCGAGGAGAGGCTGGACGCGGCGCGGCGAGTCGTCGATGCGGCGCGCGGTGCGGGAGTCGAGTTTGTCGTCATCTGCGGCGACACGTTCGAGGACAACGGTGTTGATCGTGTGCTCGTGCAGAAGGTGGCCGACATCTTGGCCGGATTCGGCGGGCCGATTTACGTGACTCCGGGAAATCATGATCCGTTGACGCCCGGCTCGGTGTGGGAGCATCCGGCGTGGCGATCCATCGCCAACGTACAAGTGCTGCGCGAAGATATTCCGCTCGATGTCCTGGGCGGAACGCTCTTCCCGTGTCCGGCGCGAGAGCAGCACTCGGGCAAGGATCCAACGGCCTGGATTCCTGCAGGCGAGTCACGCGGGATTCGCGTAGGGCTGGCGCACGGGACGGTTGAAGGGGTGTGCCAGGAGGAGCCCGACTATCCGATCCCGCGCGATGCGGCGGTGCATGCCGCGCTAGACTATCTGGCCATCGGGCACTGGCATTCGACGGCGATGTATCCGGCACCAGACGGCGTGGTGCGCATGGCCTATTCGGGCACGCACGAGACGACGAAGTTCGGCGAACGGGATAGCGGGAACGCATTGATCGTGGAGATCGCCGCTCCCGGCGCCGCGCCGGTCATCACTCCGGTTCGAACAGGCAGACTGGCGTGGTCGGTGATCGAGGAGGAGTTGCGCCAGCCGGGTGACCTCGCGCGCCTGCGTGAACGCGTTGAGGCGCTGGAGGATCCGGGCGCCACACTGTTGGACCTGCGCGTTGCTGGTTTGCTCTCGGCGCAGGATCGCGACGAGTTAGCGCGCATCGAGGAAATCCTCGCATCGCGATTCCTTTTCGGGCGCATTGACCCGACGCGCCTGCGGCCGTCGCCGACCGATGACAGCTGGATCGCCGGCCTGCCGGCGGGCGCGCTACGCGAGGCCGCGACGAAGTTGCGAGAGCTGGCGGATCCGGCCTACGCCGGCCCGCGCCCGGAGGGCGCGTCGCCGGAAGTCGCGTGTCGGGCGTTGTTGGAGTTGTATGCGCTGGCGTCGGAGGGTGGCGCGTGATCCTTCGCTCGATTGCCGTCCAGGGATGGCGGTGTTTCGCGAACCCCGTCTCCGTTGGCCCGTTCACGGACGGCTTGAACGTTGTGCACGCACCCAACGCCACGGGGAAGTCGACGCTCTTTGAAGCGCTCCTACGCGGCCTGCTCGACGGGCATCGAGTCAGCGGTCGTGATGTAGAGAACCTGCGCCCATGGGGGCGCGAGCTGGCACCGACCGTGACGGTGGACTTTTCACACGGTGGTGCGGAATACCGAATGATGAAACGCTTCCTCGACCGTCCCTCGGCCGAGTTGGAGCGCCGCGAGAATGGAAGCTTCGTCCGCATGGCGGAGGGCGAGGCCGCGGACGAAAAGATTCGAGAGATTCTCACGCGCAATCCGCCGGGCCGCGGGTTGTCACGGCCTGAGAATTGGGGGCTTGCACAGATCTTGTGGGCGCCACAGGGCGATCTGGCGCTTGGCAAGTTGTCGGGGGATCTCGTCGCCGACATTCGAACCGCCCTTGGTGTGCAGGTGTCGGGCCCGGGCAGCGGGCCGCTGGAGGAGCGAATCGAGACGGCGTACCTTCGGTTCTTCACGACCGGCGGCCAGTACCGACGAGGTAAGGACGCGCCAGCAGTGGTGCGGTTGCGCGACAGCTTGCAGGCCGCACTCGAAGCGCAGCGCACTGCGGGCGAGCAACAGCGGATCTTTGAGGATGCGGCACGTCGGGTCGAGGATCTGCGCGCGCGCCGCGCGCAAGCCCGGCGCGACGCCAACGCACTGACGAAGTCCCTCCGCGATGCACGGACGCGGGCTGAAGCGTACAGGGGACTCGCATCCGATAAGGCACAGCGCGTGGAGCGAGTGAAGGCGGCCGAGGCTCAGCACCGCGCGCTGCAGCAGCGCATCGAGGCGATCAAGACCGCGGTGAAGGAGCTGGTCGACGTGCGGCACATCCTCGCCCAGCTCCGCTCCGAGCTGCCGTCGCGGGTTCGCGAGGTCGAGCAGCACGAGATAGCGGCCGCGCGGACGCAGACGGCGCTCGAAGATATTCGTAAGACACGCGACGCGAATGAAGCAGCGAGGCAGCGCGCCGAGCTTGCGGGCCGTTATCTCGACGAGCTGCGCCGGGCATCGGCCCTCGATGATCGGTTGCGCCGAATTGCCGAGGCATCCGAAACTCTTGCGCAGCACAAGCTGGAGCGCAGCCGCCTAATCGCGCCCGATGCGAAGACGCTGCGCGCGATCCGCAAGGCAATGAAGGACCACGACGCCGCGCAGGTGCGCCTCGAAGCCGCGCTGATCACGCTGGAGATCGTTCCCGAGGAAGCCGTTGCACTCGTTATCGTGTCTGGTGAAGAACCCGGAGAGCGATCGCTCTCAGCGGGGGTGCCCACGCAAGTGAAGGGGTCCCCCGAGGTCGTTGTCGACTTACCCGGCATCGCCCGCCTCCGCGCCCGCGGGCCTGCCAGTTCGATCGCTGAGATCCGCGCCGACCGGGAGAAGGCGGGGCAGAAGCTGAAAGCTCTGACCGAGACATTTGGCACCGCGGACCTTGATGCGTTGGACGCATTGCAGGACAAGGCGACGCAGCTGGACGAACGAGTCGCGGCCGCGCAAACACAGATCGACACTCTGCTGGCTGGGGAGGCAGTCGAGCAGATCGAAGCGGAACGCGCCACGCTCGCGGCGGCGATCTCGCGGATCGTCGCGGGTTGTCCGGACTGGCGCGACGCAGCTCCCGATGCGGAGGCGCTCAGAGCCGCGGCCGATGCGGGCAAGCGAGCGTTCCTCGCTTCTCTCGACACGGCTGAGGCCGCTCGCGACGCTGCGCAGGTTGCCCTGAACGCGGCCAGCCAACAACGGGGCACGGTTGAGGTGCGCATTGAAGAGACCGACCGACGTGAGCGATCGTTGGCCGCCAAGTTCGCTGACCTGACCAACGACGGCAAGTCTGAGGTGGAACGCGAGAGTGAGCTGAGAGGAATCGTTCTTGCCTGGGATGCTGCGCGGGCAGGTCTCGAAGAGATCGAGGCCAAGCTCTCCGAGTTTGGCGACGATCCCGGCACCGCGGTGACCACGCTGGAGAAGCAACTGCAGGCCGCCGACGATACGGCAACCAAAGCGCTCGAACAGGAAAAGAGCGAAGAGGGCCGGCTCATGCACGCTTCAGCGCAGGGCCCGTATTCGGTTCTTGCTCGGGCGGAGGAGGAAGTTGCCCGCTTGAACCGCGAGGTTGCCAGCGACGAGCTGCGGCTGGCCGCCATCCGCCTGCTGCGGACAACGGTGGAGCAGACTCGAAGTGAAGCGCTCGCCGCCGTGGCGGGTCCGGTGGAAGCCGCGGCAACTCGCACGCTGCAGCGTATCGCTGGCAATCGACTGGGCCGTGTCCAGCTCGGGGAAGCGTTCGAACCCACGCAGATGATGCCGGGAATTGCGAATGCGCCGGTGTCGATCGAAAGCATGTCAGGCGGTGAGCGCGAGCAGATCTACCTCGCTACACGACTCGCTTTGGCCGATGTGCTCGCCAAAGGCGAACGCCAACTCGTGGTTCTGGACGACGTGCTAGTTGCGACTGACGCCGGACGCCTTGCCCGTGTGATGCGGATACTGGAAGAGGCCGCGCAACGATTGCAGGTGCTCATCCTTACGTGTCACCCAGAACGGTACTTGGGTCTGGATGGCGCACGCTTCTTCGATCTGGAGGTAACTCTTCGTGACGGCGCGGCGGTGTGACCGACTCGCGCCGTGAATTGTGACAGACGCACGCACTGGACTTTTGTGATCGCCGCCGGTCGGTCTGATCGTCTGCCGCCTCGCCAGCGTCCCTGTGAGGCGGAGTGGATGGCAGGATGGCGCTCCTTCCGACGGCTGCTCCTCTTTGGTATTAATCCCCTGTTCATCATCTGGGTCAGTCCGTCATCTGGGTCGGACCCGCGCAACGGCTCGCGAAGACTCGATGAGATGCAACTAACAACGCGCCCCGAGGTCTTACAGCCGCATTTTCGCGGTCGAACTGGCTGGAGCAAGGAAGGACGGGCTGCGGTCACCAGATCTTAAAGCCCCTATTGCGATGTCGAAAACGGGGCAGTAAGCCCTTCGCAGCAGCCGTTTTTCGGACGAAACGGCCACCGCATCAGTAGGTTGCGCCGGTCCGACCCGACGTGAGCTCCTTGCGGGCATGGTGATCGGCGTCGTCGCGGTACTCGACACGGACGGCAACCTCAGTCTGGCCATCGCTCATCCGGGCTCATCGTTCATTCATTTAGGGGTGTTGCATCTGGCCCCGTTCATCGCCATGCTGGCCATCTACGCGCTCTGGAGCGAATCCAATGCTCAGCGGTGCTATCCTACTGCTCATGCGCTCGCCGCATAACTCACGTCCGAGAAATGGTGCTTCTCGGCCGGACTTCCAGGTAGATAGCGATGGCGGACCGCAGTCCTAGAACAACGCA
>DASVHW010000436.1 GCA_036382395.1 Candidatus Binatia bacterium
TCGGAAACGGCGCGGCTGTAGATGTCGACTGCCGTATCTCCGGCATAGAGCCGCGCGAAGAGCGAGCGGTTTCCGCTTTCTGGGGAGATCTCGACCCGCGGCTGAACGACCGTGTAGCCGGCGCGGAAGCGACCAGACCCCTCGTCGAGGCAGGCACTGTTAAGGGGGTGTGCGAGCGTGCCCACGAGGCGGCTCACGGATCCTGGCGGGAGCGTCGTGTCCGCGTCGACTGTAACGACGAACCGGATGCCGCGGAGCGCATCCATGTTGCCCTCGGTGACCGAGAGGCCCGAGGTCTCCTCGCCCAGGACAAAACGGTTGAACTGCTCAAGCTTGCCCCGTTTCCTTTCCCACGCCATCCAGCAGTCCTCGGCGGGGTTGAAGCGGCGTGGGCGGTGCAGCAGGTGGAAGGGCCCGTCGCCGCTTTGCCCGTAACGCGCGTTGAGTCGCCGAATGCCACTGACGAGTGTTTTCTCCACTTCGGTATCGCCCGGCATGTGCTCTGCTGGCGCATCGATATGGTCGCTGAGGAGCGCGAACCGCAGTGACGGGTCGGGATTGCTCAGCCGGTGCATCTCCATGCGCTCGATCAGGCCTGGCACCTCGGCAGGGCTGCCGACGATCACCGGCATCACAACCGCAGTGGAACAGTCCGGCGGGATACCCTCCTCGAAATCAAGTTTCGGAAGCACCCATGGCGACACAACAAGCGTGACAATCCAATGCACCAGCGTGACGCCGAGGACCGAGGCCGGTAGCAGTGCGAGGGCGATCCCGACGGCCCACGCCAACGGCCCGGCGCCCTCTGCGGCAAGATAGAACGCGGGCAGGACGAGCGCTGCGATGCCGGTGATGAGGAGCGCCGCGGCATAGAATGGCCCGGCATTTCGGAAAAGCCAGCGCCGGCATGCAGCGACCGACGACTGGCGGTAACCGATCACGGCCTCGATGTCCCGTCGGCCGTCCCCGATGAGCCAGTAACCCACATGGTCGCGTGGTCGGGTTGCGCGCGCATCGCCTGCCTGCGCAAGGACGAACTCCACCACCTCCGGCTCTGATTGGCAGGAACCGTAGGCCAGCTCCTCGACCGCCTTGCGGCAGCGATCGCGGGTGTCGAAATCCGTGCGCGGATAGACTCCAGCTGGGTCCCCCTGAAGGAGCGCTTCCACACGACTGGTACGGTCGAAAAAGTCCTTCCACGGGATGGCGGCGATTACACCGAGATTGGCAAGAGCGCGCGACACGCGCTCCGTGTCTTCGAATGAGCCCAGCAGCGTCGTGTATTTTGTCGGTTCGAAGGGTGGCGTCAGCGCCGGAAAAAGTCGCCCAAATGCGTCGACCAGGATCTCCAGGCACGCAAGGCGGAGCATTGTCGGAAATGCCCACAACTCCGCGATGGTCAGCGGTGCGTTCTCTTGGTAGGCCCGCAAGAATTGCACCGCCCCCGGCAGGGAGAGTTGGAGGCGGGATGCATTGAGAAGCCCGTGCGCCAGAGAGAATGCGCGTGGCAGTCCCTCCTCCACGGCGCTCGTGACGCTCGGTAGCCGCCGGTAGAACTCGAGGGGCAG
>DASVHW010000437.1 GCA_036382395.1 Candidatus Binatia bacterium
GGAAGGTGGCCGAAGCGGCGGAGGAATACGCCAAGTTTCTGCGCGACACCGGTGAGGAGCGGGCCTGGCTGGAAGAATGGGATCGTGCCGATCTCGCCGCACCCGTACGCAGGAAACGCCGATGAGGCGCGGTAGCGTCTATTGGATCAATCTCGAGCCGGCAGCCCCGCCGGAGCTTGGGAAGGTACGGCCCGGTATCATTGTCTCGAACACTATTCAGAACGAGCGACTGGATTCGGTCGTCGTGGTGCCCCTATCGAGCCGGGCGCCCGAAATCTGGCCCTTGCGGTTGCACGCCGAGCTGCGCGACATGAAGAGCTCGTATGTGGTGATCCCGGGAATTCGCCAGGTTAGCAAGACGCGGCTTCATCAACTGATCGCACAGACTTCGGCAGCACTGATGGCGCGGATAGACGAGGCTCTGGCGATCTACCTCGGCGACTGATCGGGCGTGGACGAGGTGTGGCGGTGTGATCTTGTCCGACCAGCGGACCACTACAACCATCGCCGCACACTCGCCCGGTACTGCCGATACGCCTCGCCAAACTTGGCTTCTAGATAGCGTTCTTCACGCCTGATGACGCCGTAATGCATGACCACTAGGAGGGGAGCGAGCACCAGCATTAGGCCAAGCCCGTTCACCAGTAACCCGAGCCCGAGATAGAGGAGCGTTCGAGCCAGGTACATCGGGTTGCGGGAAAAGCTAAACGGTCCCGTCACTACCAGTGTGGTTGCGGGCAGCGACGGATTCACGTTTGTCCCCGCACTTTCCAACGTTCGGCGGCTCCAGATTGCGAGTGTCGCACCGCAGGAAAGCAGGCTGACGCCTGCCCAGGGCGCGATGTCCAAAGGAAGAACGGACTGTGGAAAGGACCAGTGAAGAAGAGAACCAACCAGGAAGGCGGCGCCGTAGAGAAAAGGTGGAGGCGCGATAACTCCCGGATGGTTATCGGACGGAGGGCTGAGCAAACGCCCTTCGGGAAGCCGCCGCTGATTCGCCAAGCGGTATTGCGCTGAGGTGCTCATTTCCCGCCACCACAACGCAGGAACCGGGCCAGGCAGAAAGGCCGCAGTCGGTGGGTAAGTTTTCCAATTGTCGAGGCGGCGTCATTGCAGGGTGAACGACACCCGCTGTTGGTTCACTGCAATATGAAATGGGTATCGAGTCGCTGCACAGGTGATCCTGGCCGTGCCTGACGTATTGCGAACACGGCGACGGGACTGCCGGCAAGGACGCGTCGTGTGCGCCCTTGCCGGCAGCTCACAAGCCTGCAGGTTGGGCCTTAGGAGTGGTGCGCCAGGAAGACGCCGAGCGTCTCGAACGCGAGGATCGACACCCAAAAGCTCCAGTTCCAGAGTCCGTCCCGACGATGGTCATTGGCCGCTTGGCCCGCACTGTTCATGACCAAGCAGCAACCGCAACGAGCGCGCCACCCCAACCCGGGGCCGCCCGCCAGCGTTGAGCTTGCGGTACCTCCTGCAGTTTGCGTTGCGCTAGCGGAACCCTTCCTGCGATTCACAGGGTCGTCGATCGTGGCCGCAAAGGGCACGACAGACGGCGGTTGGTGGAAGCCGGTTGGCACGGACAGTGCGCTGGAGGCAGAGCATGGACGCTCTACTTTGGATCGTGCTGACCTGCGCCTGTGCCCTGAGCCTCTGGATTTGGGTGAGCCCATTTGGCAGGCAATTTCGACCGCACCGACGCCGCGTCCGGCAGGTGCGAACCGAGCAAACGTCTTCAGCCGCGCTACGCACGCGTCCAAGGAGCATATACGTCCGCACACTGCTCGTGCTCGGAAGTGCGTCGCTGGTTTCCACTATCGGCGGGTGCGCGGTCGGCAGCCTGTCGCAGAACGATCAGCGGCCGTGGACATCCGCACGCGCGGCGACTCCGTCGCCCGAGCGCCAACCGGAGCTGTCGATTTGGCCCTATCAGTTCTGGGGCCCCGGACCGCCCGTTGCGGCGCTGCGGCACGACGAGTTCAATTTTACGCACCCTCGAGTCGAGCGCCTGGTGGCCCGCTTCCAAACCGCCGGGCGCAGCTCCCTGAGCAGCGCGCTGTCGCGTAGTAGGCGCTACGTTCCGCGTATAGTGCGGATACTGCGCCAGCGAGGGCTGCCTCAAGAGCTTGCCTATCTGCCATTGATCGAAAGCGGGTTTCGCCCGCTCGCCGTGTCGCCCGCGGGCGCGGTGGGTACTTGGCAGCTCATCGCCGACACCGGACGGCGGTACGGATTGCGCATCGACCGCTACGTCGACGAGCGTCGCGACCCTGTGAAATCGACTCAAGCCGCCGCGAAGTACCTCAAGGAATTGCATGCGATGTTCGGAAACTGGCACCTGGCGTTGGCCGCGTACAACACCGGCGAGCAAAACATCGCCCGCATTCTCGAGGCGGGCCGGGCCGAAGACTTCTGGCAAATGCGCCGGCGCGGGTACCTGTGCGCCGAGACGGCCGACTTCGTGCCGCAGTTCCTCGCTGCACTGCGCATTGCCGAGACCCCTGAGATGTACGGCTTCGCCGCACAGACGGAGCAGCCCCTGCGCTACGACCTGGTCCGGTTGACAGGCCCACTGCCGCTCGCGACTGTGGCGCGTCTCAGTGGCACATCGACGGGGACGATCAAGGAATTGAATCCGGCGCTGCACCGCGGCGTGGTGCCTCCGCACGGCTACACTGTGCGCGTGCCGAAAGGAACGAAGGCGACGTTTGAGCTCGCCTACGCCACCGTCACTCGCAAGGCGCTGGGGCATGAGCGGCGCGCGGCCGTGATCAAGACCGTCTCGCAAGCAAGCTCGCGCATGCTCTATACAAATTTGGGGGGTTGATGTCCGATGATGGCGTACCCTTCTCCGATTCCGTATGTATGGTTTCCCATCGCAGTCACACTGGAGGCTCGCGATAGCCCCGCCCCGCGCAATGTTGGACCGCGCCTGGGTTTCGCTACCACGGCCTGCTCCGCGGCACTGCTTCTCGCGCGGGTCGTGGGCAGCGGCTTCCGGCGAGTTCAGGCCGTCGCGTGAGTCCTGCCCGTGAAAATGCACGGCCAGGGGCCGGCAGCAGTGCACTGTGTAGGACGGGCAGCGGCTCCCGTCACGAACACCAATGGGGAAACGCCGGGTCAACAACCAAGAAAGCGTGCCGAGCTTCGAATCAAGAACTGGGACCGCGCCAAGAAACAGGCGTTGGCACGCGGCGACTTTGACGACCTAAAACCAAGCCGGCCAAGAAGGCGTTTCAATAGCACAGTCCGTCGGTCGGACCGTCCAAATCGCATAGAGTTCCAGAAACTCCACCGTCAGGGGCCTCGGAACAGGGCGCGGCGGTGATCTGTGCTGGACAGAGGAGTCATCAGGGCACGAGAGCAAAGACGATGTTCACTGGCCAAGCGTGCGTCTGAGCCTCAGTTAGCCTAAACTGGCGGGCCGGGAGCACCAGCGGATGAAGCATCGCTTGATGACATTGTGGATGGTCCTCGCCCTGTTGGTGGGATGTAGCTCTGAGCCGGCAATGGTGCGCCAGATGCGCAAGGAGCGACTGATCAGCGCCATCCAGCAGAAGCTTCTCGAGTCCGTCGAGGCCGAGAAGAGCGCCGTCCTGGCGACGACGGATGAGGAGTCGCAGGCGTTGGCGCTTGAAGCACAGCATTCCGCAGCGGACATCAATCAGTTGCGCAGCGAGTTGCGTCCGCTCATCGTTGCCGACGGGCGTCACCTGGAGATCGAGAAGCTCAACGCCTTCGATGTCGCGTGGGCCGAGCTCGAGCGCGTGGACGAACGCCTGCTTGCGCTCGCAGTGGCGAATACGAACCTCAAAGCTGCCCGGCTGTTGTCGGGTGAAGGAGCGGCCGCCCTCGACCGCTTCGTAGACGAGCTAACTGAGATCCAGCGCACGGTCAGGGACCCCGAGATGATTCGTACGCTTGCGGGGGCGTCCGTCGCGGCGCTGCGCAGCCAGTCCGTGCTTTTCGTCCACATTCCCTCCTCCGACGACGCCGAGATGACACGCTTGGAGCAACGCCTGCGCGATCTGAACGGCGAGGTGGATCATAGTCTTGCCAGTGCCCGCCAGAGCGGACAGGCGTGGCTAGACCGGTTGGCGACGGCGTCACAAGCGTGGAGTGAATACCAGCGCGTGGCTACCGAAGTGCTCCGGCTGTCACGGGAGAACAGCAACGTCATTTCGTTCGACCTCTCCGTTCACGAGAAGCGTCACGCGACGAAGGAATGTCTGTCCGCGCTCTCCGCGCTGTTGGCTGCGATCGACGTAGGGCCACACGCGCCGCGGTGACCACAACGCAAAATAGTTCGACGTTCGCTTGCTCCGATACGCTTTGATCATCCCCGGTCGTGAACACTCGCTAAAACGGATGTGGTGGGTGATTCGCGTGCCACCAAGGGCGGTTCTTAGTGTGTGAACTCACACCATTTTGCCCGGTACCCTTTTGAGCAGACCCCGGTCGAGGGGATCGAGAGTTCGAAGACCGTTACCGCGCGTTCTGTGCGGCGTGCGCGGTTCTCTCGGTGTATCCGTCCTACCGCCAACGCGCGACCGCTTGACCAATTCCCAATCGCCTCACAACCGAGGTTGGTCTGCTTCCGTCTACGGGTCGTGCCGCACGTGATGTAAAATCAGCCGGCGGTTGGTGTCTGGCGCCTGCTCTTCTTAGACGGCATCCGTACCTCGCTCGCCGGTCCGGATGCGCACCACTTCGTCGATGGGCAGCACGAAGATCTTGCCGTCGCCGATACGGCCGGTCCTGGCTGACGTGGTAATGGCATCAACAACCTGCGAGACCAGTTCGTCCTTCACGATAATCTCGAGCTTGACCTTCGGCAGGAAGTCGACGACGTACTCCGCTCCCCGATAGGCTCGGTGCGGCCCTTCTGGCGCCCAAAGCCCTTGACCTCGCTGACGGTGATGCCCTGGATGCCGATGCTGCTCAGGCTTTCCTTGACCTCGTCGAGTGTGAACGGCTTGATGATGGCTTCGACTTTCTTCATTGCACCTCGTCCTGGTGCGCATGAATCGTGCTCGGGATCACTTCGGCGGGACCGCACCTGTCCCATCTCCCGCGATAGAAAACCGTGAAGAATGAAAATGAAACAGCTACTTCGCCGCGGCTGCAGCCATGTCGGCGTGTTCCTTCGCCAGGCCCTCGTATTCCGTTTTTCGCTGGCGCGCTGTCCAAAGCAGTTGGTCGCAGTGCCTGTTCCCTCCGTAGGCTTTTACCATCGCCTCGTGCCGCGTCACGTCGACCGCCGCCGCAGCCGCCTTCGTCTGGTAATATGCGGCGATCGCCTGATGGTCCGCAGGGGTTTTCATCGTCGTGATGCGTTCGACGATGTTGTCGTCCGTTACTGGAGCTGCCTGCGCCCAGACCGCTTGGCTGACGGCGAGCAGGACCGCGACGCCTAAGATTCCAAGGCCATAACGGATGCCCGGCTGGTTACGTGTGTTGTCCATCATGCCTATCTCCTCCTTTGGGTTGTCATCACTGGGCTGAGTCCTTCATTTAGAAGGTCAAGAGGGCGTCCACATTGAACGTCCACTGATTCTGGTCGCCGCTGTTGAACACCGAGCGGTCAGCGTGGTCGTAGCGAATTTCCGGTCGGAACAGCAAGCCGGAGAGGATATTGTCTGTTGGGAACGGCTTGATGGCCACGCCCACCGTGGGCGCATAGTAGTTGGCGCTGACGGGCGCACCGGTGGAGAAGCCATTGGCGGCGTCTTCATACCACTCCAGCCGGGTGTTCAGCGTGAAGTGCGGATCAAACGCGTAGCTGGCGTAGCCCGCCACACCGCCCCACTGCTTGGCCCCGCCCGTTAAGCCGGGGATGTGCGGAGTCTCGACGTAGTCAAAGCCCAAGCCGAGGCTCAATGCGTCAGTGACCTTCTGGGTGACAACCAAGTCCAAGGCGGTCCACCAGTGGCTGTTGTCTTCGGGAGGGAGATTCCGTCCGACGCCCGCCGGGAACTCCGGGCCTTCCGTCATCACGAAAATGATGGACGTCTTGTCGCTGGGCGCAAAGGTCACGCGGCCCAAGAAGTCCAGAACATCGTTGGCGTCGCTCACCGACTGGTTCCAGCCCCGCGTGAAGCCGGCGTCAAGCGTCCACTGGGGGTTCAGCACGTAGGTGAGCAAAGCGCCCGTCTGCGTGCCCGGCTCGGCGTAGAGAAACTGGTAACTATAAGAATAGAGTGCCCTGGACGGATCACCGAAGGCCCCGTAGATGTTGGCGCTGAATTGCTCGAAGCCGGCCAGCTCAATCCATTTGCCTACGCGGAGTCGCACCGGCAAGGCGGGGAAGGTCACGTCCGCATAGGCTTGGAGAAGGTCCCATTGATTGCGACCCGTCTGCGTATCCATCATCCCATTCGAGTGGATGAACGCAGCATCCGCACCGTAGATGCCTTCCACGCGGAAGCCCACGTCAAACGTCTTCTTGGTCGGATCGACCGTGCGCTCGGCATTCAAACTGATCTTGTCAAGGATAGCCGTGTGTCTGAAGCTGTTAAACCCGATGAAGGTTGGGCCATCGTGACTGCCCGGCGCGGTGAAGTCATACATGTAACCGCCTTCGACATAGCCGTAGAGGTTGATCCCGGCCTTATTCAAAGGTTCGGCCATTCCCGCCTTGCCCAAAGTGCTCATCAACAGCCCAGGCGACGGCGCGGTCGCAGGCGGCGGTTCAGTCGCTGATGGTTCATCTGCTCGCGCCGCATGCCCCAGCGCCCCCAGAGCCAGCACCGCCACCAGCACACGTCCGAATCTCTGCATTGCCCCCATGATGTCTCCCGTCCTTTCTCTCAGCAGAAAATGAATCCCGTCCCTGTCTGTTTCGGATCGCGACATGTCGCGACCGCGACCACCTGACCCAACACGCCCCGGCTCGCCACACCCAGCCTGAATCAGAAGGAGCGGACGCCTAGACGAACCCTACCGAGCCAGGCAGGGCGACACGCTCACGCCGCCGGCGCACCGTAGTGTGCCCGCAGCTCCAAGTTGACCTCCAGCACATTGATCAGCTTCGGTCCGAAGAGCCCTCCGCCCGGCGCAGCCGCCCTTTGCTCAAGGATGCTTTGGATTTCGTGGCGGATGGCGGACGGATCGCGATTCGTGTCTTTCGCCCATGCGCCAGCCACCCGATCGAGTTGATAGAGAGCGTTGTCGAGGGTGATGTGCGGATCCAGACCTGAGCCGGAGGCCATCACCATGTCCGCCGGTATCTCCTCCAAGGCAACATCGGCATGCTCCTGGCGCCACATGTCGAAGAAGTTCGACTGGATGTCCGTGCCTTCCTTCACCGGCTCAATGGTAGTGGTGGTCTTGCCGTCGGCTTCATGCTGCACGGCGCCTGGGAACTGGCCCGGATGATCTTTCGAGAAGCCGTCGAAGAAGATCACGGCGAGGTCGGCAGCCGCAGGCTTCGGCGTGTCGGGGTTGTCCTTGATCCACTGCGCCACTTCCGCTTGATGCGCCTTCGCCCATGCGTCGACGTATGCCGCGTGCGACGGGTCGGCTTTGACCCACGCTTGCGCCAAGCTGTTATGTGCGTCCGCCCATTGCGCAACGATGTGTGGATTACCCTGATACTGATCTGTCTGGAACCACGCTTCGATGTCGGGCGCGACCAGCTGTCCCGCCTTGGGGCCCCCACGATACTTCACGATGGGGCCGAGCGTGCCGGCAACCCGCGCACGCAGTGCGTAGTTCGAGGCGCCCAAGTTCGATGGCCCCGAGGCATCGGCTGCATACGACACCGCGGAGGGACGAGGCTGAAAGTACTCGTCCTTGGTGAACGGCTGCGCAATGAGCCGCGAGCCCACAACCTTGCCGTCGGGACCGCGGACGAGGCTGCCATTCGCTTGATTGGGAAAGACCGTCTGTCCGATCACCCACAGCGTGAGGGGATACAGACCGCAACAGATGGCGACCGCGAACGCCATCAGCAGCACACTCTTCGTCAGATATCGGATCATGGTTTCGTCTCCTCGTTCGTCAGGCAACCAGATGCAGCCAGACCATGACGACGTCGATCAGCTTGATGCCGACAAATGGAACGATGACGCCGCCCAAGCCCCAGATCAGGAGGTTGCGTCGCAACAGCGCCTCGGCGCCGATGGGCTGGTACTTGACTCCTTTCAACGCGATCGGGATGAGCAGCGGGATGATGAGGGCGTTGAAGATCACCGCCGACAGGATTGCCGAGGTCGGCGAGTGCAGATGCATGACATCCATGGGTTTCAGCCACGGCAGTGTCCCCGCAAACAGCGCCGGGATAATGGCGAAGTACTTGGCGACGTCGTTGGCGATCGAGAAGGTCGTCAGCGCGCCGCGCGTCATCAGCAACTGTTTGCCGATCTCCACGACCTCGAGCAGCTTCGTTGGGTCACTGTCGAGGTCCACCATGTTGCCGGCCTCTTTGGCCGCTTGCGTACCCGAGTTCATCGCCAGACCGACGTCGGCCTGCGCCAGCGCCGGCGCGTCGTTGGTCCCGTCGCCCATCATGGCCACCAGCTTGCCCTCGGCTTGCTCCTTTTGGATGTAAGCGAGCTTCGCCTCAGGGGTGGACTGCGCGATGAAGTCGTCGACGCCGGCCTGGGCGGCAATGGTGGCCGCCGTGAGCGGGTTGTCACCGGTGATCATCACCGTACGTAGACCCATCTTGCGCAGCCGCTCGAAACGCTCCTTGATGCCGGCTTTCAGGATGTCTTCGAGCACCACCACGCCGGCGATCTCCGCTCCCTCCGCCACGACGAGGGGTGTGGCTCCCTTGGAAGCGACTTCGTCCACCTTTGCGTCCAACCCGTCCGGAAGGCGCCCCTGTTGCTCTCGCACAAACTTCACCACAGCATCCGACGCGCCTTTGCGAATGCGCTTGCCGTCGGGCAGATCGATGCCGCTCATGCGCGTCTGCGCAGTGAAGGGCACGAATTCGGCGCCGGGGGGCGCGCTCGCCGCGCCCGCGAGGCGATCCACTTCTTGCGCGAGTTTCACGATCGATTTGCCTTCCGGAGTTTCGTCCGCCACCGACGCCAACGCCGCCAGGCGGGCAAGCTGCCCCACGGTGTACGCCCCTATGGGCAGCAATTGGGTTGCCCGCCGGTTGCCTATGGTGATGGTGCCGGTCTTATCGAGCAAGACAATGTCGATATCACCAGCGGTTTCCACGGCTTTGCCGCTTTTGGCGATGATGTTGGCTTGCAGGGCCCGATCCATTCCCGCGATGCCGATGGCGGCAAGCAGTGCGCCAATGGTCGTCGGAATCAGGCACACCAACAGCGCCACCAAGGTCGGAATGTCCGTGCCCAAGCTCCTGAGCGGCTCCGTGATGCCGAGGTACCCCGCCATGTACTGCTCTGCGTTCCAGGCCATTGGCCACAGCGGCACGACGACGATCAAGAAGATGAGAGTGAAGGCAGAGAGAACGAGTGTCAGCGCAATCTCATTAGGCGTGCGCTGGCGAATGGCGCCCTCGACCAAGGCGATCATGCGATCGAGAAAGGTTTGGCCGGCTGCGGCCGTGATCTGCACGACGATGCGGTCCGAAAGCACCATGGTGCCGCCCGTCACTCCGGAGCGGTCGCCGCCGGCCTCACGGATCACCGGTGCGGACTCGCCGGTAATTGCCGACTCATCGACTGAGGCGACGCCGTCGATGATCTCGCCGTCACCCGGAATGATCTGACCGGCCTCGACGACGACACGATCGCCCGACTTCAACGCCATCGAAGAGATCTGCTCGACGGTGTTGTTCGGGCGCAGCCGATAGGCGGGCGTGTCGCGGCGCGTGCGCCGGAGCGAGTCCGCCTGGGCTTTGCCACGCGCCTCGGCGAGTGCCGTGGCGAAATTGGCGAACAGCACCGTCAGGAAAAGCCAGAAATCCAGCGCGATGAAGTAGGTGACCGGCATTTGGCTCGACGAGCCGGCGATGATCGCCTGCACCACAAACAGGAGCGTCAAGAAGGCGCCGACCTCGACCACGAACATCACCGGATTCTTCCACTGGATGTCCGGGCGCAACATGACAAACGACTGCTTGAGCGCGCCGCGCACCAGCTCCGGTGCCAGCAAGGCTTGACGCCGGGACCGGCGAGGCGGTCGCGGCTGTCGCGGCGCGGTTTCGATTTTCGGTGCAGCGTGTACAGTCTGCGTCATCGGAATTGCCATTAACGTCTACCTCCTATGGAAACGGATCGGCCCTTCACCCTCAGCCGCCGAACGGCATCGGGGCCAAGTGCTCGGCCAGCGGGCCCAGCGCGGCCACCGGTAGGAACAGTAGGGCGCCGATGATCAGAATGGTGCCCAGCATGAGGAAGCCGAAGGTCGCGGTGTCGTCGCGCATCGTCCCGGACGTGAAGGGGCTTTTCTTCTTCCGCCCCAGGCCTGCCGCCAGCGCAATCGGCGCGATCATCGGCAGGTAGCGGCTGATCAGCATGACCATACCGGCGGCGATGTCCCACGGCACGCTCTCCGGTGCGGGGGATGCATTGTCGTTGAAGCCGTAGGTGTCGCCGAGCCCTTCGAACCCCGAGCCGTTGTTGGCGGACGAGGACGAGAACTCGTAGACGATCTCCGAAAACCCGTGCGCCCCTGGGTTGCTCTCCGCCTTCGTCCCCCACGCCGTCCCCGCAAACAACCCCGATGGTCCGAGAATCATGATGGGATGCACGAGCAGGCCGATCATCGCCAGCTTCATTTCACGCGCCCCGACCTTGAAGCCCAAGTACTCGGGCGTCCGACCCACCATCTGACCGGCGATGAACACCCCGATGATCAGGAAGAAGAGGAAATTGATCATGCCGACGCCCTGGCCGCCGAACACGCAGTTGAGCCACATTCCCACCAGCGGCGACAACCCCGCCAACGGATTCAGACTGTCGTGGGCGCGATTGACCGCCCCCGTGGTAAACGCAGTCGTCACCGCGGCGAAGGTTCCGCCCGCAGAGGTGCCGAAGCGCAGCTCCGCGCCTTCGAGGTTGCCCAGCGCCTGATTCACCGGGAGCCCCGCCACCGCGGGGAATGGGACTGCACGTGTTCCGCCTGCGGCGGTCGCGCTGGGGACCGTAAAGGTGCCATTCGCCGCATGCGCGGTAATCCCCGGATTCGGCTGCATGGCGTCCCAATAGACCGCCCAGCCGATCATGCCGACCAACATCGTTCCCATCACCGCATAGATCACGACGGCGTGACGCAGCCGACGCAGCATGCGGCCGTACATCAACACGAGCGTCGAGGGAAACAGCATCATGCCGAGACAGGTCACAAAATTGGTCAGCGCGTTCGGGTTTTCGAACGGGTGGGCTCCGTTGGCACCGTAGAACCCGCCGCCATTGGTGCCGATTTGCTTGATGGGAATCATCGCCGCGACCGGACCGACGATGATGTTCTGCGGCTTGACCTGACCATCGTCAGTCGTGCCCATGGCTCCGGGTTCGAGCGTCTGGACCTGTATTGAGGTCTGGTACGTCATGGGCATGCCCTGCGACATGAAAATCGTGCCCACGATCAGGCAGGCGGGCACGAACATGTAGACCAGCACGCGCCACATATCGACGAAGTAATTGCCGATGGTCTTCTCACCCCGGAACAGCCGGATGATGGCGGTCAGGGCGCAGAAACCCACGGCCGCTGAAATGTACATGTTGGCGACGATGCAGAAGAGCTGGCTGAAATTGGAGAAGTGCACATCGCCGGAGTAATGCTGCAGGTTGGTGTTCGTCATGAAGGATGCGACGGTGTTGAAGATCGTCGTGGGTTCGAGCATCCCTCTCCCCAGCGGGTTCAGCGGTGCCCAGGGCTGCACGGCCAAGACGATGAACCCGTACATGAAGAGCACGGCATTGAAGATGATCAGCGCGGCCGTGTACTGCTTCCAGTCCTGCGGCCCGGTATCGAGGCGTTCCTCGAACCAGCGCAGCAGGCGCGGTGCCCGATATTGTCCCTCCATGATCCACGCCGCGTATCGACTCACTGGAATCGAGAGCAAGACCATGGTTACAATCATCAACAGTGGTAGAAGCCACATGAGATTAACCCTCCATTTAGTGAGCGTCGCTTCGTTGCATCAGTTCACGTTGCATCCGTAGCCGCGCGCAGCGACCCAACACGTCCGCCGGAAGCCTCTGGAGTGCGGGCGGGGAGCGGTCCCGCCGAACCGACGCTGGGCGCAGCCCCTAGAACCATTCTGGTCGAATGAGCGCCACAAATAGGTACACGAACAAAAACAATGAGACCGCTGCCGTCAGATAGACCATGTGCTGATCCCTCCTCAGATCTTTTCGCACGCCGTGATGAAGGCGTAGGACAGGGCCATCGTGACGAGTCCCAGAAAGAACATCGCTGGCAGCCAGACCACAAGATTCATTGATGCGTCCTCCTAGTGAAGTATGAGGGCAAGAACTGTTCCATCAGTCGACCCACGGCCTTCCAGCGGGCGCACGAAACCCGAGCCGGATGAGGGGCTCTGACGGCCCTGCATTCTTACACGGTGTTGTTTCCACGATCCTGCATTTCGCAGGGGCACAATCGCCCTGCGCTCGGTCGGTGGTCGGTCGTTACCGTCGTCGCCAAGAGCAGCCTTCGTGCCAGTCGCTGCCGGTGTTGCCCCGCGTGCAGCTCAAGTGGGGATGCGCGTTGGCCTTCCGAAGTGCAGTAATGACACAATGCCTTCCGCAACAATCTTCGGAACGAAAGAAGCAGAAGACACGAAAATCCCGGTAGGGGTGTCACAGTGTGTGCAGCTACAGTCTCGCTCCTCAGCTTGGGCGCCGCTGCCGCTCATTGCCCGGTGATCTTGATTTCACACATGGTGCGAAGGCGCACTTCACGCAGTAGGCCGTCCCGACGTCAGCCGCGGCGTAGCAGGCAGCTCCCAACAAACGGCCGCGGCACGTCGAACAACCTCCTCCCGACTCAGGCCGGACGACACGCGCCAACCACCGCTGGTCATCGACAAGGATCTGTACCTGGCCCTTCGTGCGGACGTTGTCGGCAACGTACTCCATTAGCGTTTCCCGGTCGTAGCGGTTGTCGGCCGGCAGGAAGATCCCGCCACCAGCAAACGAGATGTGTGCGATTCCCTTCGCCAGAGCTGCCATGGGTTCGACTCCTGTTCGGATTGGATTTGGAGGAATACAGGAACTGTTCCATTGCCTGGCCCGCGGACTTCTCGTGGGACCAGGAGACCCCACGCAAGTGAGATGTGCCTGCCGTCCTGCATTCTGCGCAGCCTTGTTCCCACGATCTTGCATTTCGCAAGGCGATCGGCCTGCGCTTCAACAGTGGCCGGTCATTACCGAGACCGCGCGCCCTGGTACGCAACCTGCTCTCGTCACACGGTGGGTCAGTGGTGCCAATGGCGAAGACGCTCTTGCCTCAGCAAGTTGATCTGGTCCAGCAGTGCGTGCCGCCGCTGCTGTCGCTTCGGCACGAGCAGCAACCGCCCTCGAACACCCCAGAGCCGCCACCCCTTTGGGAGTCAGCCAACGCC
>DASVHW010000438.1 GCA_036382395.1 Candidatus Binatia bacterium
ATGGTGGCGCAGTCGAAGGCGTTCGTCACACGCTTCGGACGCGAGCCCACCACCCAAGATCACGTCTTCTTCTGTTGGCACTCCGACACGCCGAGGGCAATGTGCGACTTGTGTTTCGCGGAATATGAGCGGGCGATCGTCGCGGCGGCAGAAGAAGCAGGGATCGATCCAGGAGAGGCACTGGAGATCGCTGGTGTCGAGGACCCATTCGGATCGCTGAGGTCCACGAACTGATCGAGGGTTGCCCTTACTGCGGCAGCACCGTGTCGATGGAGGAACTTTTCGCGTCCTTCGTCGGCACGATCTTGATGACAGCGCCTGCGGGTACGGTCGTGAAGCCTTTCATCTGCAACGCCGATTGGAAGGCCCGGTAGGCTTCGTCAATCGACATCTTAGTCGGGGAGATGATCGAATGCCGCGACGCTGCCGGTAGAAGTACGCGCGTAGTACTCCGAGCTTACGGTGTCGCCGCGCCCTCTTGTATAATAAACATGGTTATGGCGGCCGCAGCGAACCCTGTCCTGGTGGTTTCGGCGAGCCGCGCGTTCCAGAGCCGCTTTGTCGGGTGGACAGAAAGGAGAACCAATGGTTGAAAGAACGGCTGTACTCCTCGCGTTGGGCGCGCTCTTCATTGCCGGGTGTGATTTTCGCCCTAGCGTTTTTTCATCGGCGTTTTCCCAGTTTAGCTGCAAGTACCAGGGGGCGACGTATTCGCACGGCTCGATGGCCTGCCAATCGGGCACCCAGTACCGATGTGATGACGGAGAATGGAGGGATCTCGAAGTCGCTTGCAGGAGCGGCGACATCGAGGGGCGGATGGCTCCGGACGGGCGATCCTGTATGTACAGCGGCGCAACGGTTGCGACGCAGTCCACCATCTGCAAGGAGGGCACCACCTTCCGCTGCGAGGACGGTGAGTGGCGCAACCTCGGTACCGCTTGCCAGTAGGGTGTCTCGAAACAACCGAAAGCCCCGAAGCGTCCGACCCGGAGACGGTCGGCTCATTGTTCTGGCCTGGAGGTCGGGTAGTCCGTGGGCTACCCCGCAAACAGGTCGGGTGACTGTTTCAGCCACGGTCTTCAGGTCGTGTCGTAGCTCCGGCCACGCACAGAGCATCACGGCACAAATCGGGGCAGTTGCGCCGATTATGTGAGAGATTCTTGAGACAGCGACGGCAGCGGCACGCCGAGTACACCAGCACCGGGATTGCGGCGAGGTCTGGGTCCGCGAGCTGCCGGCTACGAAATTTCATTACGGGCATCGTCAGATCAAGCACGATCAGGCATGGACGAAGGCCGCTGTGCTGGGGGGTCTCCGCTGACTACCTGCTGCATGGCGGCAGAACGGGCCGGGAATGGTGTCAATCAGCTTCGCTCCCTGGCGCGCTCTCGACAGGCGCTGGTACTGGATAATCTCGCCCTGCGCCACCAACTCGCCACCCTGGCGCACCGCGCCCGCCGTTCACGCCTCGTACCGGTAGACCGCCTGTTCTGGGTCGCCCTGCGTGCGGTGTGGACCGACTGGGCCAGGTCCCTCGTCATAGTCAAACCAGCCACCGTGGTTGCCTGGCACCGCCGTGCGTATCGTGCGTACTGGCGCTGGATCTCGCGTAAGCCCGGCCGCCCCCGAACCGACGCCCAGCTCCGTGATCTCATCCGCCGCATGGTTACGGAGAATCGGTGGGGCGCCCCGCGCATCCATGGTGAGCTGTTGAAGCTCGGCTTTCGAGTTTCTGAGCGGACGGTGTCGCGTTATGTCCGGACGTCACCGCCCCGGCGCCCACCCGGTCCATCCTGGAAGACGTTTCTGGACAATCACCGGGACGTGCTCGCAGCGATGGACTTCTTCACCGTGCCGACGCTGAGCTTTCGGCTCCTTTATGTTCTATTGGTTATCCAGCACCGTCGTCGCACAGTGCTGCACTTCAACGTGACGGCCAACCCCACGGCAGCTTGGGTCACCCAGCAGCTGCGCGAGGCATTGCCCTTCGCGGCA
>DASVHW010000439.1 GCA_036382395.1 Candidatus Binatia bacterium
GCCTTCCAGACAGCCGCCTTCTTTCACCACCAGACTTTGTGCCTCGACCGTTCCGATGAGCCGGCCCCCACTGCCGATTTCGACGCGCTCGGCGCCACGGACCTCGCCGCGGACCTGTCCCAGCACGATCAGCTTCAACGCCCGGACAATGCCGTCGACCTTGGCCTCTTCGCCCACTACCAGCATGTCGCTGGCACGGACCTCGCCGCGCAGCGTCCCATCGATGCGTGTGGGCACGGTGAAACTCAGCCGCCCGCTTACGACCGTGTCTGCGCCGAGTGACGACCGCAGGACAGGAACCGGGGCGACGAAGCTCGTTCCCACCGCCGCTTCACTCGTGCGCCCGTGTTCACTAACATTCTTGCCTGAACTCAGGCGACCTCTACGCTTCCAGAACACCGCACCTTCCTCCTTCCCCCCTCACGTCGGGAATACGTGACACGCGACCGCGTGCTGGTTGTGACCCACAGTCAGTTTCGGCTCCATGGAACGACATCGCTCTTCGACATACAGGCAGCGCGGATGGAACGGACAGCCCGCCGGTGGATGAATAGGACTCGGCACGTCGCCTGGCAAGAGCATGCGTTGGCGCCGCGCCTTCGGATCAGGAACCGGGACAGCAGACAAGAGCGCCCGTGTGTAAGGATGACGTGGGTTGCGATAGATCTCTTCGCTCTCCGCCAGTTCCACAATCTTCCCGAGGTACATGATCGCCACGCGATGGCTGATATGTTCCACAACCCGCAGGTCGTGCGCAATGAAGACGTACGCCAATCTCATTTCCACCTGCAAGTCCTGCAGGAGGTTGACGATCTGCGCTTGAATCGAGACGTCCAGCGCGGAGACGGGCTCGTCGGCCACGATGAGGCGCGGCTGCACGGCCAGGGCCCGGGCAATGCCGATGCGCTGCCGCTGTCCGCCGCTGAATTCGTGCGGATAGCGGTCGTAGGTGTCGGCTCGCAAGCCGACACGGTCGAGCAACTCGATGACCCGCCGCTTCTTGGCGGCGCCGCGCGCCAGGTTGTGGATTTCAAGCCCCTCGCCGACGATCTTCCCGACGCGCATGCGGGGATTCAGGGAGCCGTACGGATCCTGAAAGATGATCTGCATCTCGCGACGCTTCTGCCGCAACGCCCCGGGGCTCAAGGTCTGCAGGTTCTCCCCGTCGAACAGCACCTCGCCCGAGGTCGGCTCCAGGAGGCGCAGGATCAGGCGGCCCAGGGTGGACTTTCCACACCCCGATTCACCGACGACGCCCAATGTCTCGCCCGGGTACACCGCCACATTCACTCCATCGACGGCACGCACGAACTGCCGCGGCCCGAACAAACCGCCGCGGACCGGGAAGTACTTCTTGAGGTGGCGGATTTCGAGGAGGGGCGTCATGTGGCCAGACTGGCAAACCTGTTTCTCATTGACCGGCCCTCACCAGCCGGGTTCCGAGGCACGAATGCAGGCGGCCCAATGTGTTGGCTGCAGCTCTTCAAGAGACGGATCGATCACGGCGCAGCGGGCGATGGCTTCCGGGCAACGGTCGCGGAAATGGCAGCCGGACGGAAGGTCGAGCAGGTCCGGTACCATGCCGGGAATAGCTTCCAAGCGCCGCGCCTTCGCGGCGCCAACCTTCGGGATCGAACGCAACAGACCGCGCGTGTACGGATGCCGAGGACGGGCAAAAATGGCCTCCACCGGGGCACGCTCGACGATGCGGCCGGCATACATGATGGCCACTTCGTCGGCGCGCTCAGCCACGATCCCGAGGTCGTGCGTCACCAGGATGAGTGCCATTCCCAGGCGTTGCTGCAAGCTGGCCAGCAAATCGAGGATCTGTGCCTGGATCGTCACGTCGAGCGCCGTGGTCGGCTCGTCGGCGATCAACAGCCGTGGATGGCAGGACAGCGCCATGGCGATCATGACGCGTTGGCGCATACCGCCACTGAGCTGGTGCGGATACTCGTCCACCCGACGCTCAGGTTCTGCCATCTCCACCAGCCTGAGCATTTCGATCGCTTTTTGCCGTGCCGCCCGCCGGCCCAGTCCCTGGTGTAGCCGTACCGCCTCGGCGATTTGATTGCCGACGGTGAAGACCGGGTTCAGCGAACTCATCGGTTCCTGGAAAATCATGGCTATGGCGTTGCCCCGCAGTTGACGCATTTCGGCTTCACTTGCAGTGAGCAAATTGCGGCCGTCGAAAAGGATCTCGCCACGTACGTGCGCCGCCGCAGGAACCAAGCGGAGGATCGACAGCGCCGTCATGGTCTTGCCGCAGCCCGACTCGCCGACGAGACCCAATGTCCGCCCCGGGTCGATGCTGAAGCTGGCCCCATCGACGGCTCGCGCCTCACCCTGGGGCAGTTGGAAGCTGGTGTGCAGGTCGCGTACCTCAAGTAGCGCCACACGCCTGTCTCTAGCAGCCTGGCGAGAAAAGCGGAAGGTCAGGCGGCCCTCGCTGTTGTTGGTCGGGGATGGTACCGCTACTTCTTCTGCTCCATCTCCTGGCCGCAGCACTTGAGTGTTCCGCCGCCGCCTTTGGTGACGATAACTTGCGAGCCGCACTTGGAACAGATGTACATTTTCCCCAGTTGATTGGCCATTCGTGTCGCTCTCCTTCTTGCCTATTGGCCGCGGAAGACGGGCTTCCGTTGGTGTAAGAATGCGCGAATTCCCTCTTGCCGATCGCGCGTTGTCTGCAACAGGACGTACAGGTCCTCTTCGAGACGGATGCCCTGTTCGAGCGTGAGATCGGTTCCTTTCAGCACGGCTTCTTTCCCATAGCGCAACGCCATGGGTCCCTTGCTCCTGAGGGCGTCGATGACGGTGCCGAGTGACCGTGCGAAGCCGGCGTGCCGGACCACTCGTGACACCAGTCCGATCGTTTCCGCTCCCGCTGCGGTGATGGTGCGGCCGGTGAGCAACAGATCGAGCCCGCGGGTGCGTCCGACGATGCGCGGCAACCGTTGTGTCCCCCCATGCGCCGGGAGCCGTCCCGCGACCAATTGCGGCATGGCAAAACGAGCCCGCTCGGATGCGACACGCAGGTCGCACGCGAGGGCCAGTTCGAGGCCTTCGGCAACTGCTTCGCCCTGAATCGCGGCCACAACCGGACGCGTCAGGCGCGCGATTGCCTCCACCCAGTCCATGCGTTGCTGCCAGCCGCCGCCTGCCTCGACGCCCAGGCAGAAACTTGGTCCCGATGCCGCCAACACCACGGCACGCACGCGGTCGTCCAACTCGATGTCGGCCGCGGCTTCACACAGCTCTTGCGCCAGCTCCTGCGTGATGCGGTTGCCATGGCGGGGCCGATCGAGCGTCAGCCAGGCAACGCCATCGACGACGCGCGTCCGCAAGCCGCGCCTGGCGGCGCGCGCGACGGCGTTCCTGCTCACGCGCGCTCTCCGCCCAGTTGCGCGCGCAGGTCCTTCTTGAGAACTTTGCCCATCTGATTCCTGGGCAACGCCTCGAGGAAGTGGATCACCTCGGGTTTCTTGAAACTGGCCAATCGCTGCCGGCAGAACTCGGAGATGTCCTCGGCCGTCAACGTCACACCGGGACGCGGCACCACCACGGCGGCGACGCGCTGGCCCCATTCCACATCCGGGATGCCGATGACTGCGGCCTCGTCGACACCGGGGTGCGAATACAGCACCGCTTCCACCTCCGCCGGGGCGATGTTCTCGCCGCCGCGTATGATCATGTCGTCCTTGCGTCCGGCGAGAAAGATGTAGCCATCTTCGTCGAGCCAACCCATGTCATGCGTCGGCAGCCAGCCGTCCTGTAAAGGGGAGCTGTTGGCGCCGCCGCCGCCGTAGCCCTTCATCACCCGCGGCGTTCGCACCCAGAGCTCGCCCACCTGCCCAGCCGGCAGCTCCTCGCCGTCATCCCCGACGACCTTCAGCTCGACGTCCGGCAGCGGCCGACCGATCGACTTGAGGCGTCGGAGTCGGAGTTCCACTTCCTCGGGGCTGCCATCGAGGCGATGGTCGTCGGGGCCGAGCACCGTGAGCGTCGAGGTGGTTTCTGTCTGGCCGAACGCATTCACGAAACCGACAGTCTTGGGGAACATCTCGATGGCGCGGCGAATGACCGGGAACGGCATTTGCGCGCCGCCGTACGACAGGTTCTGCAGGCTCGACAGATCGTGTGCAGAAAACTCGGGATGGTCGATGAGTTGCTTGACCATGGTCGGCACCAGAAACGCGTGTGTCACCTGCTCGCGTTCGACCGTCTCCAACCACTCCGTGGCATCAAACTGCCTGAGCAACACGAGGCGGCGACCGGTGAACAGCGAGGTCATGATGTTGGTGGCGCCGGCAATGTGGTACAGCGGCACGCACAGTAGCGCCGCGCCACGCGGGGTGCCGTCCGCCAGTTCGACGTTGGCGGTCACGTATGCCGTGAAGTCGTTGTAGGTCAGCATCACGCCCTTCGGCAGGGCGGTTGTCCCACTGGTGTACATGAGGATGCTGGTGTCCTCGTCGTCGACCTCGGGCGGCTCGAGCTCCGGCGACGCCTCTGCCATGAGGCGCTCGAGGTGCAGAAACCCGTCCTGCGGTGTCTCCATGGCGATGTAGGTTTCCACGCCGGTGAATTTTGGGCGGAGTTGCTTGACGGCTTCAAGATAGCGATCGCCAACCAGCAAGACTTTCACTTGCGCTGTGGTGACCATGTACTCCAGCTCAGGCAACTTGGCGCGATAGTTCAGCGGAAGGAAAACCGCACCGAGTGCGGCGGCTGCATAATAGGCTTCCACATAGTGGTGCGAGTTCGTTTGCAGGACGGCCACGCAGTCGCCCCGCCGAATGCCGACGGCGTGCAATGCGTTGGCCAGGCGCTGAATGGCCTGCCAGAGTTGACCGTACGTGAGGCGATGATCCTCGAAGACCAGAA
The DNA here is from genome assembly GCA_036382395.1 of Candidatus Binatia bacterium. NCBI lineage: Bacteria > Candidatus Binatota > Binatia (SeqCode) > Binatia bacterium. Next base: position 4,888 of record DASVHW010000439.1, read on the forward strand.
TCTCCTGGTCCTCGAACATGGCTGCCGGAATGCTGACAAAGTTAGAGGTATTCACCGAATGCTCCGCTCCGCATTAATGAGTTCAATCGCTGTTCCAGTGCCAAGCCGTTGGGCAGGCTCATGTCGAGCCCGCCGTTCACCGCGTGCTTGGCGCAAGCCACAAGTTGTGGCGGCAATTTGCACAGTCGCCGCGCCAGGTCAATTGCGGCAAGGTGCAGCCGTGCCTTCGGAACGACCTGCGTGACGATTCCGAGGGACAGGGCTTCGCTAGCAGTGAGCCAGCGGCCGGTGAGGATGAGGTCGAGCGCGCGCCCAATACCAAGCGCCCGCGGGGTGGTCTGGGTGCCACCGACGCCGGGGATCATGGCCATGCCTGTTTCCGGGTAGGAGAAGCGCGCATCTGTAGCTGCAATACAAATGTCGCACAGAAGCGCCATCTCGAAGCCGCCGCCCACGGCGTACCCGTGGACCGCCGCGATGGTCGGTTTGGAGAGCGACAGCAGCAGCTGCCACACGTCCCGGTGCCAGCGCGCTTCCCGCGCCGCGATCGGCGACGAGGCGCTGCCGAACTCACGCACGTCACCGCCGGTGCAGAACGCGGGTCCGTTGCCGCGCAGGACCAAGGCGTGAACCTCCGGGTCATCGCGGACGGCACCGAGGGTCTCGAACAGCGTGTCACGCATGGCCATGTTGTACGCATTCAATACGCGCGGCCGGTTCAGCGAGACGATCGCCACCGCGCCGTCCTTCTCATACAGCACGGCGGCTGGCTCCTGCTGTGCGGGCGCCGCATGCCGCGCCCGTACTTGCTTGGACACTAGAGCACCCGGCATCCGGAATATGCTGGATATGAGTCAAGTTGCATGCGAAGCGTTTCGTAGCGACCCAACACGTCCGCCGGAAGCCTCTGGAGTGCGGGCGGGGAGCGGTCCTGCCGAAAAGACGCTGGGCGCAGCCCACTAGTCACTCGAGGGCAGGGGCTTCGCTTCCTTCAACTTCATGTCCTTGTCGCAACAGGTCACCGAGCCGGCGCCAGGTTTGTTGCACAGCACCTCGGTGCCACAGGTCTCGCACAAATACCGCTTGCCAAGTTGGTTGGACATTTCCGTCTCCGCCTTCTCTTGAATTCGTAGGGTGGGCACTGCCCGCCCTACGTGATGACACACTATTACGACGACCGCGCATAAAACGGCAAGGCGACAACGCGCGCAACGGCTGACCCTTGCGGCAGCGCCACCTGGACCTCCGTGCCCGGGTCCCAACACTCACTCTTGGCATACCCCAGTGCGATGACGGATCGGTGGGCAGGCGACCAGACCGCGCTGGTGACCCAGCCGGCCTCCTGAGCTGCATGGACGAGCTTCGAGTGCGGCGGCGGCACGACCTCACCCTCACAGAGTAGACCGACGAGTTTCCTGTGTAGCTGACCACGCGCAGCCACCCGCTCGACCACCTCTTGCCCGAGGTAGCAGCCTTTCCGATAGCTGATCGCCGCGTCCAAGCCCGCTTCGCCGATCAAGATAGAGTCGTCGAAGTCCGGGCCGTACCATGGAATACCGGCTTCGAGCCGCAGTACGTTCAGGGCTTCCATGCCAACCGGTTCCGCACCGGCGGCATGGCAATGCTCCCACAGTTTCGAGGCCATTGCCGGATTTCCGAACAGCAGGTAACCGTTTTCGCCGGTATGGCTGACGGCAGCCACCCGTACGGGGGACCCGTCGAACGTCGACTCACGATGGGCAAACGGCTGCAGTCCCTCAACCGTGTCGCCGAGGACGCCGACCAGGGTCCGGGCGGCTTGCGGGCCCTCGACCGCAACCAGCGGTGCCCACGCTTCATCCGAGACGAACTCGACGTCGTCGGCGACGATGTGGCGGTCGAAAGCTTCTCGCACCGCGCCCATCCGCGCCGCGGGCCCCTCGAGCCACAGTTCGTCGGCGAGCGCGTAGACGCGGAGATCGGATACCACTTTGCCTTGTATGGTCAGCAGCGCCGCGTATGTGCCTTGCCCCTCGTGCAAGCCCGCGACGTCGTTCGTCACCATCCCCTGCAGAAACGTCGTCCGGTCCGAGCCGATCATTCGCAGCAGTCCGCGGAAGCGCGCATCGAGCAAACCGCAGCGCTGCCGTACCGCCGCCCACTCACTCTGAAGGTCGGTGAAGCGGGCCGCCAGCTCTATGCCGGCGGACCGTGCTCCACTGGCCCGTTCAAGCCCTTGTGATTCGGAGTTCATCGAGGATTCACGATTGTTGTTGAGTAACAAAATCGGCCGGCCGAAAAAAGGGCCACGCGCTAATGCTTTGTCGGCTCAACTCAGGATTCGAACCTGCCCGGCGACCCCAAGGTCTTCGAGTGCTTGCCGCAGGTCGCTCTCCAAACTCGCAGCGACACTGGCATCAACGGTGACCGAGAACTCCACACTGACCTTGAGATCTGTGCCCGCCCGCAACTTTGGCAGCAGCTTCGTGCCGAGCCGGTTCCAAATCTCGGGCGGAACCGTTCCGACGAGGCGCAGCGTCTTCGTGGTGACGCCAGGCGCGGGCGCGGGTCCCGGTGCGAGGCTCGGCTCAGGCGCGGTGATGGGTTCGGGACCAGGCTGGGGACCCGGCCCCGGCACGGGCTCGGGTGGAGCACCCGCCTTGCGCGCCTTGGCCGAATCCTTCCTCAGCAGGCACACGCCCGCATCGAAGGCGACCTCGTCCGGTGCAAGCAACTCCTCGAACCATACCCGCTCGTAGCTGCCGTCGGGCTTCCGGCCCGACGCCAAGCCAAAGTCACCCCGACTCACGAACTCGACGATCTTGGATCTAAGGATCGCATCGGGATCCACCAGGCGCGTGAGCGAGCCATTGAGGAAGCTCTGCCGCAGGCTCGCGACCGGCCACGCCGCAGACTCCTTCAGCGCCGGGGGCCAATTGCGCTCGATATAACCGGCGCCAACAGACTCGTTGAGGAGCGCCTCGGACTTGAGAGCGGCAATGACCCGGCCGCACAGGGTCTCGCCACTCGAAGAATGTCCCGCGCCGAGGTCGATCACCTTGAGGCCGTCGGTCTCCTGCGTGTCGGCAACGACCGCGAAACGATAGTCGCCCCAGACCTCGTCCTTCGCCGCCTCTTCCGCGTCCTTGACCTTCGACTGAAGCTCCGCCCGATCGCTCTTTTCGAAGTCACCACCGAGCGTACCCTCGGCGACCTCGCGCGCCACCCGCTTTCACGCGAGCCCCAGCTCCACCTTGTCGCGCAGGTCTCGGCCCGGCTTCTTGAGGCACCAGACGAGCGCTCCCGGATAGAGCCGCGGCGACTTTCCGCGCTGGCGCGTCCACTCGGCGAGCTGCGCGCGCAACGAGCCGCATCCCGTCCAAGCCGTCTCCGGATCGACGACCACGAGGGTGAGCTTCGGCCTGTCCGGGATCTCCGTGTCATCCCCTTTGAGAATCTCGACGGGGGATGCTCGCGCCGCGCCGGAACTCCTCCTCGACGAGCTTGCGCAGCGCGGGCTTGACCTCGGTTTCCTCGTCGAGCGACGCGCGCCGGTCGCTCACCACCTTTTTCATGGTCGGCTGGTAGCCGATGCGAAAGCCGTCCGCGCCCGTCTTGCGGATGAAGTACGACCTACCCTCGAGAACCAACGCGGCGTTGTCGATCGATGTCGTGTCCAGCTCGGGCTCGCCGAGCGCGAAGCGCAGCTCGGGAAGATGCGCGACTTTATCGGTCTGCCCGCCCGACGATTCGAAGAGGATCGCAGTCCCGACGCGCCGATGGATGTCCCGCAGCGGCCCTTTGGTGTCGGCGTCGAGCGCCTTGCTGTGCGCCTGCTCGCCGGCGATGTCGGTATCAATCGCCGCGATGAGCCGCGACTCGCCGAGCTGGCCCAGCACCACGCTGCGGAACCCGGGCTCGGCGAGCGGCGCCGAGCCGAGCGTGATGAGCGGCTCGGTGCGCGCTGTGCGGTAGCCGTCCTGGGCGGCGATCGAGATCCACTGCGCCAACATTGCCAGCGTGCCGCGCGTCTGCTGGTACTGCGGCAGCGCCTGCCACTTGCGCTGGAAGACCGACAGCGTCGCCGGATGGAACGGGTAGCAGGCCTCGAAGCGGCGCTGCAGGAACTCGCGCGCCTTGGCCTCGGTCGCGGCCGAGTCCACGGCGGTCCACTCGGGTGGGAGCCGCTCGCGCCGCTCGAAGCACCAGTCGCCGTAGGCCTTGGCGACGTTCTTCCGGATCTTCTCGCTTCCAAGATCCTGGAAGAGCCGCCGTCGAACGACCTCGCTGATCTCGGTCTCGTCGTTGGCAATCAGGTCCTTGGCGACGCGCCGCACCACCTTCGAGATCCTGTCCTGCCACTCCTGATCCGACTCCGTCATCTCGACCTGGCTGCGTGGCAGGCTGATCACCGCCGCGCCGTGCGTGGTGCCGGTGGTGGCGACCGTCAGATTCTGGATGAAGGCGTGGAACGATTCGGCGCTGGCGCGGTGGCGGTTCAGGTAGTTCAGCACCTCATCGAAGAGCAGGAGGACCGGCGCGCCGGCCGCCTGGAAGACCCGCGCGATGGCATCGGTGCCGGGGGGCGTGGTCTTGGCCGCGGGACCAAGCGCCTCGACGCCCTTGTCGCCCGCGAGCTGGCGGGCGATGTCGATCCACGGTGTCTCGCGCCCCGGCTGCGGGTCCCAGGCGTTGCCAACGAACACGGCGACCTTCGCCTTGGGCACAGAGCCGACGCCCGCTTCGCGCACCAGGTCGGCGACCCCGTTGTAGCCAGCCACGGCGTCTCCGTTTTTCGCCAGGTGGTACAGCGTGGTGAGCGTGTGCGTCTTGCCGCCACCGAACTGGGTGATGAGCGTGAGCACAGGCGACGTGTTGTCGGTTCTCCCGGAGAGCCGTCGCAGCACCATACCCGCGTGCTCGCGCAGTGCCCGCGTGAAGCAGGTGCGCGCGAAGAACTGCGCAGGGTCGCGATAGTCCTCCGGTGCAGTTCCGGCCACGACCTGCTCGAGGGCGATGGCGAACTCGTCCGGGTTGAACGAGCGGCCTTCGCGGACTTCCTTGCGCGGTGTCGCGACTTTGTACCAGGGCTCCATCGGTTCTCCTCGCTACGACAGGGGCCGCGAAATCCTTATGCGCCCGCCCCGCACGGTTATGATGGCCCGTGCTGCAATCTCTCGAGCATGGTCTCTGAGCACTCTGTTCATTAGCGTAATACGCCTCTGCGCGGGGACATCCGGCAGCCGCACCAGGCCGCAGTGTGACACTCCGCCTACGAAGATGAGTTCGCCGAAGTCCTTATCCATGGTGATGAGCACGCGGCCTTCAGCCGCCGACCATTCGAGGATTTCACGGTCGCCCGGATCTGGTCCACGCTCGCGCGACTCAACGACATCGTGGCCGCGTTGGCGCAGCCACTCGGCAAGACGATGTCCCGCGCAGCGGTCAACCAAGAACTTCACTTGCTTGCAACTCGCACTGCATCAAGAGAATCATGTGCGATGACCGCGTGCGCATATGCCAAGCATGCCTGAATATCGTCCGCCTCGAGATCCGGATAGTCTTCTAGTATCGACTCAACGGTCTCGCCTTGAGCCAGGAGGCTGAGGATCAGTTCAACGGATATCCGCATGCCGCGAATGATCGGCTTGCCCCCGAAGATCGAGGGACTTGCTGTGACGCGTCGAAGGAGATCTTGCTCCTTCGTGGTTCGTCGCTTCATTTCGAGTCCTCCTCAAGCGCTGTCGGTTGGGTAGCCAATGACTGCCTGGATATCTTCACGGGTCAGTCGTGGATAGGCGTCGAGCAGCGCGGCTTCGTTGGCCCCTTCACTCAGCTTGCGCAGAATCAGCTCCACCGGAATCCGTGTCCCGCGAATCACGGGCTTGCCCAGCATCACTCGGGGATTGATCTCGATTCGGTCTGTGATTGTCATCGTTCCCTCTGTGGTACGTCTGCATCATCGTGGCACGGCTAGCAACATCGCATCAAGGAGCCGCTTCTCCTCGCTCCCCTTCGGATAGAGCGCGGAGAAGGCGTTGGCGAGGCGCAGGAAGTCGGGGCCCCGCTCCTGTTCGGCCTTAAGGAGTGCGCGCAGCGCGTTGGTGCGGCCCCCGGCCTGGAGGAGCATGGCCGCATGGATGCGGTCGAGGGTCGTGGCCTCGCGGGCAGCGCCCAAACCCTCGTCCGACACCTCGGCGCCCCCTCGCTTCCTGTGGCCCCGGCCGCGCCCGCGGATCGTGGGGGCCACGCTGGGCTGCATGTCGGGGAAGAGTAGCCCCTGGAGTGGGTTGGTCGTTGTCGCTTCCTGCTCGAGCCGCGCGGCCACGGCCTGCGCCCGTCCTCGCCGAAGAGTTGCTTGGCGCGCTCCGCGATCGACAGCAGGCGTACGACGCCCTTCTTCGTCTCGATGACGCGGCCTTCCCACTTGGGAAGCTCGATGCCGAGCGGCTGCGCGAAGCGACGCACGACGTCGAAGACGAGCGTGAAGCCCTTGGCCTTGCCGCGGGAGGAGCCCTCTTCGCCTTCGTCGGACGACTCCTCGTCCCCAGCCTGCCGAAGCCTCGGCGCAGGCAGGTCGCCCTCGTCGCTCGCGGCGTCAACCGTCGCGCCGTCTGTGCTCTGGAGCGTCCAGAGGAAGAGTGCCGTGAGCAGCGCTTCCCATCCCTCAGTCGTCTTGTGCGCGAAAACGATCCCTCCGATCCCATCCGTCCGTACAACGTGTCGCCCACGGAGCATTGCCGACGCCATCTTCGACTCATACTGATCCGATGTCTTAGCTCTCGGGTTGAGAGAGTGCGGTCTGTCTACAACGCATTCAGTTTCCTTCGGCGTGAGAGTTTCAGTGAAAAGCTCAGGCAGGAGATCGCCGACAGCACGCTTTAGCCAGACATAGAAAAGGTCTGCCAGGTGCGCGTACGGAAC
>DASVHW010000440.1 GCA_036382395.1 Candidatus Binatia bacterium
CCGCCCACGACGGCCACGCCCAACGGACGCCGCGACTCGGCTCCCGCTCCGACGCCGAGCGCGATCGGCAAGGCCCCGAACAGCGCCGCCATCGTGGTCATCATGATCGGGCGGAAACGGATCACGCAGCCTTCGTAGATCGCGTCGAGCGGCGCCTTGCCCTCCGTCCGCTGTGCCTGCAGCGCGAAGTCGATCTGCATGATCGCGTTCTTCTTCACGATGCCGATCAGCATGATCAACCCGACGAAGGCGTAGATGTTCAACTCCATCCGGAAGACCATCAGCACCAGCAACGCGCCGAAGACGGCGGATGGCAGGCCGGAAAGAATGGTGAGCGGGTGCACGAAACTTTCGTAGAGGATCCCGAGCACGATGTAGATGACCACGATCGCCAGCACCAACAGGATCCACAGACCGGAGAGCGACGACTCGAAGGCCTGCGCCGTGCCCTGAAACCCAGTCGTGATGGTGCCGGGCAGGTCCGTGCGTGCCAGGGCGTTGATCTTGCCCACTGCCTCACTCAATGACACCCCCGGCCGCAGGTTGAAGGAGATCGTCACCGCCGGCAGTTGCCCGGCATGGTTCACCGTCATGGGCCCGAGCCCCTCCGTGAACCGCGCCACCGCATCGAGCTGCACGAGCTGACCGTTCGACGCAGTCACGTACAGCATCGACAGCACCGCCGGATCGAGCTGGTACTGATCCCCCAACTCGAGGATCACCTTGTACTGGTTGTTGGGCGCGTAGATCGTCGAAATCCAGCGGTCGCCGTAGGCGTCGTACAGCGCATTCTCGATCTGCTCCGCCGTCACGCCGAGGCTGGAGGCTTTGTCGCGGTCGATGAGAACGTTCACCTGCGGGTTCTTGATCTGCAAGTCGCTGGTGACGTCCTGCAGCTCCGACAGCTGGCGCAGACGCCCTTCGAACCGTTGTGAGGAGTCGTACAACTCCTGCGTGTTCGGACTCTGCAACGTGAACTGGTACATGCTCTTCGTCAGTTGGCCGCCGATGCGAATCGTCGGCATCGGTTGCAGGAACGAGCGCAGCCCGGGGATCACGGTAAGCTCGCGGCGCAACTCCTGCACCATCTCACCGATGCTCGGCCGCTGAGACCGTGGCACGGTATGAATGAAGAAGCGGCCCTGGTTCGGCGTGCTGCCGGCGGAGGCGTTCGACCCCACCACGGTCGTGAACAAGGTGTCCACCCGGGGATCGCTGCGGAGGATCTCGGCCACCGCATGCTGGAGGTGCTTCATTTCTTCGAACGACGCGCCCTGCACCGCTTCCGTGATGCCGAAGATGGCGCTCTGGTCCTCATCTGGAATGAAGCCCTTCGGCACTTGCACGAACAAATAGCCGGTCGCCACCAGGATCAGGAGAGAGGCGAGCATCGTGCTCAAGCGATGGTGCAGCACCCACTGCAAGCTGCGCTCATACAGGCGCAGCAGTGCGTCGAAGAACCGCTCGCTGGCGACGTAGAGACGGCCGTGCCGCTGTTCGGATGGTGGGCGCAGAAAGCGGCTGCACAGCATCGGCGTCAGGCTCAGCGAGACGAAACCGGAGATCAGAATGGCCACGCAAATGGTGACGGCGAACTCATGGAACAGGCGCCCGAGAATGCCCGGCATGAACAGCACGGGAATGAACACGGCCGCGAGCGACAAGGTCATCGAGAGGATCGTGAAGCTGATCTCGCGCGAGCCATTGAGCGCCGCCTCCATGGGCGACTCGCCCATTTCCATATGGCGGACGATGTTCTCCAGCATCACGATGGCGTCATCGACGACGAACCCGATCGACAGCACCAGCGCCATCATCGACAGGTTGTCGAGGCTGTAGCCGAGTTGCGACATCGCGGCGAACGTGCCGACGATCGACAGCGGCAGCGCCAGGCTCGGGATGAGGGTCACCGAGACGTTGCGCAGGAACAGGAAGATCACCAGAATCACCAGCGCCAGTGCCAGCACCATGGTGAGCTTCACGTCGTCGATCGAATTGCGGATCGTCTGCGAGCGGTCGAAGAGCAGGTGCAGTTTCACCGACGGCGGCATCCAGCGCTCGAAGGTCGGCAGCAAGTCTTTGACCGCCTGCGCGACCGCTACCGTGTTCGTACCCGGCTGGCGCTGCACCGCCAACACCAACGAGCGCTCCAGCGTCTGGCTGTCGCCGTACCACGACGCGGTCTTATCGTCCTCGACGCTGTCGATCACCTGTCCCAACTGGTCCAGGCGCACGGGCGCACCGTTGCGATAGGTTACGATGACCGGCCGGTACATGGCGGCATCGGTGAGCTGGCCGGTGGCCTGCACCGTCAGCGCGCGCCGCTCGCCGTACAGCGTCCCGGTCGGGATGTTCACGTTGGCGGAACGCACCGCCTGCTCCACCTGATCGATGCCGATGCCGCGGCTGGCGAGGGCGTGCGGATCCACCTGTACGCGCACGGCGTACTTCTGTGAACCGAACACCTGCACCTGCGCCACGCCGCTGACCATCGAGATGCGCTGCGCCATCAGCGTCTCGCCGTACTCGTCGATGGTCCACAACGGCAACGTCGCCGAGGTCAGCCCGAGGAACATGATCGGCTGATCCGCCGGGTTCACCTTGCGATACGTCGGCGGGCTCGGCATACCGGGCGGCAACAGCGGGGCTGCCTGCGTGATCATCGCCTGCACGTCCTGCGCGGCCGCATCGATGTTGCGGCTCAGATCGAACTGCAAGATCACTTGCGTGGCGCCGAGCGAGCTCATCGAGTTCATCGAGGCCAAGCCGGCGATGGTCGAGAACTGGCGCTCCAGCGGCGTCGCGACCGCGGACGCCATGGTATCGGGGTTGGCGCCCGGCAAGCTCGCAGTCACCAGGAGGGTGGGGAAATCGACGTTGGGCAGATCACTCACGGGCAGGACGCGGTAGGCGGCGATGCCAAAGATGACGATGGCGAGCATGATCAGCGTGGTCGCCACCGGACGCCGAATGAAGGGCTGCGCCAGGTTCATGTCTTACCGCGATTTTGCGCTGCCGGGCTGCTGCCCGTTGCTGTCGATTCCGCCCTTGATCTCCACTTTGCTGCCGGCGGCGAGGCGGATCTGTCCGCGGATGACGACGTTCTCGCCGGACTGCAAGCCCTTGTTGACCACCACGTCGTCATTCATGGAAATTCCGGTGACCACCGGACGAACCTGCACCATCGAATCCTGGCCGACGACGAAGACGTATTGCCCTTCCTGCCCGGTCTGGATGGCCGCGTTCGGCACCAGCAGGGCGTTCGGTTCCGTTCGCAGCGTCAAGGCTACCGTCACGAACTGCCCCGGCCACAACATCTCGTCCGCGTTGGGAAAGGTGCCCTTCAACAAGACGGTGCCGGTCTTGGTGTCCACCGCGTTGTCAATGAAGCTGAGCTCGCCGGTACTCGGGTGGGATCCGTCCGCACCGAGAAACGCCTGCACCGTCAGCTGGCGTGCCGCTGCGCTGCTGCGGATCTCCGGGAGCTGCTGCTCGGGAACGGCGAAGGCGACGTATACCGGCCGAATCCGATTGATGGTGGCCAGCGTCGTATCGAGATTCTTGACCATGTTGCCCACGTGCAGCAGGAACTGGCCGATGCGCCCCGTGATCGGCGCGTGGATATAGCAGTACTGGAGGAGGAGTTTGGTGTTCTCCACGGCCGCCTGATTCGCCTTGGCCGCGGCTCCGAGCGATTCCGCCTGCGTGCGCACCTGGTCGTATTGATCCTTGGAGACGAAATTATTCGCCAGGAGACGCTGGTAGCGTTCGGCCTGCACCTGCGCGTTGGTCGCCTCCGCCCGGTCCTTCGCCAGATTCGCCTCGGCTTGCTGGAGTGTTGCTTGAAACGGGCGCGGATCGATGACGAAGAGCAGATCGCCTTCATGGACTTCCTGGCCTTCCTGGAAGTTGATCTGCGCCAGCTGGCCGTCGACGTGCGATTTCAGGGTCACCGTCGAGTACGCGTCCACGTTGCCGATGGCGTGCAACTGCACCGGCACGTCTTTCTGCACGACCGCGGCAACGTTCACCGGCACGGCCTCCGGCGCGCTGGCCGGCGGTGTGGAGCGGCAACCGGTCATCGCAACCGCGCTGCACAGCGCCACGCTCAGCATGAGCAACCAGGGGCAACGCGCCAGCCTGGCGCCGGCGCGGCGATTCACCGTTCGATCTTCAACTCGGCTCAGCATCTCTTCATTCCCAGCGGCGCGGTGACCAGCCTCACGCGCAGGCATTTATGGAACTGACCAGTCAGTTCGATAAATACTGAAGCCGCCGATCAATCGCAAGTGACCGCAGCCCGGAGTCGGATTTGGCCGGTAGCTACCGGATGACCTCAGATCGCGGCCGGATCAGCCGGATCGACGGCGATTGAACCAAATGAGATGGGTAAGATAATTCCTCCGTATTGGGGCAACCACGTTGATTGCGTACGGGCTCGTGGTGAATCGTCAGCCAGCTACTCAGCTTCGTCTTCTTCGCCGAACGCCCGTCACTGAGCCTGATTGTGGGTGGGGCCTTGATTGTGACGGGTGGGTTCGTCATCCAGATGGGAACCCAGTGAGGTACGCCTCAGGCCGACGAGGCCTGCCTCGCGCGTAGCGCTGATCGCCCATCGTTAAGAATCATAGGCGGTGGGCCATATGCCCGGGCTCGGCGTCCGCGGCGCGTCACGACGCGATCCTTTGGGGAACGATTCGTTCGGCTCTGGCCGGATCCAAAGCCACAGGCAGGACGCGTAGATGATGACGTTCAACACCCAAAGCCCGATCTCGACATAACGCACTGTGTCCATACCCCGTGCGAACGCAGCCTTCGTGCCAGCCGGTGCACGCAAGGGCCCAGGTATGCTTTGCTTACCGGTCAGCACGGACATTCCAACCTGCATTGTGAGATCGTGCGACCTGCAGCAATGCGGCGTGGCCTCGGCGCGTTCGCAGCGACAGGTATCCTGCATTCTGCACGACGCCGCATTGCGGGTTGCACGATGCGAAGTTGCAACGGACTCCCTTGGTGTCGCGCCGCCAAGCGCAGCAACGCAGGCATGCGCCGTGCTGCCTTCCCGCGGACTTGCATGATGCAGGGCGGCATTGCCGTTTGCGATACGGCGTGCCGCGCGAGGAGGAGTACTGAATGGCAATGGTGCAACCGCAGCAGCCGGCGCAGACGGCACCCGTCGGTGGCTCCGGTCGGCCCCAGATCATCGTCTTGACGACGGCGATGCTGGTGTTCATTTCGTTCTGGCGTGCCGCGGCCATCGTGCTGTGCGACCTCGCCTCGACGGCGTACTACATCGGCGGCATCGTCGAGCAGGCGGTCGGCAAGGCGGCGCCCTGGTACATCTTCGCGGTGATGGCGTTCTCGTATGCCGTGCGCGGCGTCTACATCGAGTCGTGCGCCATGTTCGTGCGCGGCGGTGTCTATCGCGTCGTCAAGGAGGCCATGGGCGGGACGCTGGCCAAGATCTCCGTCTCCGCCCTCATGTTCGATTACGTGCTCACCGGTCCGATCAGTGGCGTGTCGGCAGGGCAGTATATCGTCGGCCTGCTCAATGAGTTTCTGCGCGTCATTCACTTCTCGGTGACGCTGCCCCCGGACGCCACCTCGGCGGCGATTGCCGTGGGCATCACGCTCTACTTCTGGCGCCAGAATACTCTCGGCATCGAGGAGTCGAGCGACAAAGCGATGAAGGTCATGGGCGTCACCACCGTCATGATTTTCCTGATGTTGGGGTGGTGCGGACTGACACTGTGGATGCGCGGCGCGACGCTGCCGCCCTTTGACCTGCACTTCAGCAACGAGTCCTTGGGCTGGCTCGGCGGCACCGGGTGGGAGAAGAACGTCGGTGCGCTCGGCATCATGATCGCATTCGGTCATTCGATTCTGGCCATGAGCGGCGAGGAGTCGCTGGCGCAGGTGAATCGCGAGATTGCCTACCCGAAGGTGAAGAACCTGCAGCGCGCCGGGTTCGTGATCTTTCTCTACAGCATGCTCATGACCACCCTGATCTCGTTCTTTGCGGTCATGATCATTCCCGACGACGTGCGCATGAGCACGTACAGCGACAACCTGATCGGCGGGCTGGCGATGTCTGTGGTGGGACCGCTGTCGGCGCGCCTGGTCTTGCGCGTGTTCGTCGTGGTGGTCGGCTTTCTCATTCTGGCCGGCGCCGTCAACACCGCCATCGTCGGCTCCAATGGCGTGCTCAACCGGGTGGCCGAGGACGGCGTACTCCCGGACTGGTTCCGTCACCCGCATCCCCGCTACGGCACCTCACACCGGCTCATCAACCTGGTTGTGGGGTTGCAGATTTTCACCATCGTGGCGAGCCGCGGCGACGTCTACGCCCTCGGTGAGGCGTACGCCTTCGGGGTGGTGTGGAGCTTCGTCTTCAAGGCTCTCTCGATGGTGATCCTGCGTTTCAAAGACAAGCGACCGCGCGCTTGGAGGGTGCCGCTCAACGTGCGTGTCGGACGCATCGAGCTGCCGATCGGTCTGGTGCTGATCTTCTTGGTTTTGCTGGCGACGGCGCTCGTCAACCTGGCCACGAAGCGGGTGGCCACCGAGTGGGGCCTCGGGTTCACCGTCGCCCTGTTCGCTCTCTTTGCGTTCACCGAGCGTTTTTGGAGACACCGGCGGACGGCCGACCACGAGCTGGAGAGGTTCAATGTGCGGTACACACCGGAGCTCGATGCAGCGCGAATCGGGCTGGGCAAACGGCCGTGCAAGGTTGTTCCCGTCCGCGATCCGAAGAACCTGGCTCACCTCGACCGGGTGTTGAAGGAAGCGGAACATGAACCGATGGATGTGGTGGTGCTGACCGTCAAAGTCGAGCATGGTTATGGCGCCAACGGCGATCCCAAATTCACCCCGGAGGAGCAAGCCATCTTCACGGCCGTGGTCAACTTGGCCGAGCACCACGGCAAGACCGTCATCCCCCTGGTGTTGACCTCGAACGACTCGCTCTTCGCCATCGCCCGCACCTCGCAGGAGCTCAACGCCACGGAAGTCATTCTGGGACGCTCGGCGAAGTTCACCCCGGATTTTCAGGCCGAATCATTCGCCTTGCGTTGGGGACAGGTGGAACCGGACGAGGGCCGGGAGATGGTGATGCGGGTGGTTTCGGAGCACGAAGACCTCCGGTTTACGTTCTGAGCGTCCGCCACATACCCTCGCGGGGTCCCTTCGGCTGCCCTCCTCCCAGTGGGGAGTGTCGATAAATGACCGGCCGTTGGTTTCGTCTACCGTATTTTCCGCGTGCTTCCGTAGCGGCGCAGCATGCTGCGCCCCTACATTCGGAGAAAATCGACAGTCTCCGGCGGGAGGGGGAGCGGCAGCCCTATTTGACATACGCTGCGCCGCCTTTTATTAGTGACTGACTGGTCAGTTTCGGAATGCCTTCGTCAGTTACACCGCCTGTAGTGCCGCACGTCCGGCGTGGCCGTCCGCCCATGGTGGGAGTGCGACAGGAGATCCTGCGTGCGGCGGAGACCATCTTCACACGGCATGACTTCCATGAAGTCCTGATGGAGGACGTGGCGCACGAATGTGGTGTCGGGAAGGGCACGCTGTATCGGTATTTTCCGAGTAAGCACGACCTTTACCTCGCCGTCATGTTCGAGGGCATCGGTGCCCTGCGCGACGATTTGCAGGTCGCTCTCAGAAAACCGGGGGAGCCGGCCGAGAAGATCAAGTATATCGTGCGCTGCATACTCAGCCACTTCTGGGACCGGCGCTTCTTTTTTGCGCTCATCCACCGCAACGAAGACAAGCCGCAAGATCCTGATGGGCGCGAATGGCTTCGCCGCCGCGCCGAGATTGTCGACATCGTGCAACGCACGCTGGAGGAAGCCATTGCTGCCGGGCACATGCGCGCGCTGAGCCCGCGGATTGCGGCGGAGATGCTGCTGGGAATGGTGCGTGGCGTGAACCGCTATCACGGGCGACATGACACGCTGGAAGATATGGTGGGTGCGGTCGTCAAGATCTTCTGGCACGGCGTGGCGGTCGACTCGCCTCGCGTGCGGGAGCACAACGACAGAAAGAGGAGACGGTGAATGCGAGCGCTGATACTGGTAGCCTTCGCGGTGGGCTTTCTTGCAGACGGAGCGATCGCCGACGAGGCGCCGGCGCCGAAGACTCTGACTGAGTGCATTGCGATCGCCGTGCAGCAACACCCCAGCCTGAAGGCGGCCACGGCCTCGGTGGAAGCCGGTCACCAGCGGGTGCGAGAGGCCGCGGCGAACTATCTTCCCCAAGTCAATGCGAACTACGGAGCCCTGCGGCGGCAGACGAACTCTGCCGCTTTCGGCGGTGCCGGCGGTCAAGCGTTTCGGTCTAACTTTTACAGTACCGGCGCAGGCCTCACGCAGATGCTGTTCGATTTCGGCCAGACCCTCAATTCCATCCGCTCGGCGCAAGCGGCGGAGCAGTCGCTGCAGGCGAATCGGACGACACAACGCGAGGTCGTGGGGCTCGACGTCAAGCAAGCCTACTTCAACGTGCTGGCCACGCGCCGCTTGCTGACGGTGGCGAACGAGACCGTACGGCAAAACCAGAAGCACCTCGAGCAGGCGCAAGGCCGTTTCAACGTTGGACTTGCCGCCAAGTTCGACGTCACGCAAGCCCAGGTGCAGCTGGCCAACGCCGAGCTCAATCAGGTGACGGCGCGCAACAACGTTGCCGTGGCGCGCGAGACCTTGCGCAATGCGCTGGGACTGATCGGACCGCTCGACTTCGACATCGTCGATAACTTCGATGTCCACGAGGTCAGCATCACCGAGAACGACGCCCTCGCCGCCGCCTACGACCAGCGCCCGGAAGTTCAAGGCATTCGCGCGCAGGAACTCGCCACCAACGAGCAGATCAGCGCGCTGCAGAAGAACTACCTTCCGTCCGTACAAGCTAAAGCCGACTACAATTACTTGGGCCTCGACTATCCGCTGAGTAACGTGTGGGATTTCGGTGCCACCGTGAACCTCAATCTCTTCAACGGTGGCCTGACGACGGCGCAGGTCGGCGAACAGAAGGCCAACCTGTCCAACCTGAAGTTCAACGAAGAGGTGTTGCGCCAGAACATCGCGCTCGAGGTGCGGCAGGCGGTGCTCAATTTGCAACAAGCAGCCGAAAGCATCCGCGTCTCCGAGAAAGGGCTGCAATTGGCGCGGGAGAACCTCGATCTCGCCGAGGGCCGTTACAGCACCGGAGTCGGGAACATCATCGAGTTGACCGACGCGCAGACCTCCCTCACCACCGCGGAAGCCAATCACGTGCAGGCCCTGTACACCTACAAGACCAGCGTCGCCGCGCTGGAGAAGGCCACGGCCCAGCAGTTGGCGACGGAATAGGAAGGTTCTCGGGGGATGCGGGCGCGAACACAACGGACGTTCTACGCGATTGTCGTACTGGCGGGGCTCGGATTTGCGGCCCTGATCTGGCAGCGGGCCAGTGCCGGCAGGCAGACTGCGGGGAGCGCCCGGCCCTTGCCGTTGGTGCAGGTGGCCAAAGCGGGACAGGTGAACCTGCAGCGCACACTGTTGCTCACCGCCGACATCCTGCCCATCCAGCAGGCCGACCTGATGGCCAAGGTGGCGGGCTATCTCGACGCCATCTACGTGGATCGCGGTGACCGCGTGCGCGCCGGGCAGGTGCTGGCGATGATCAGTCAACCGGAGCTCGAGCATCAGCTGCAACAAGCCCAGGCAAACTACGATTTCGCCAAGGTCACCTTTGAGCGTACGCGGGAGCTGTTCGCCAAGGATCTGATCGCCAAGCAGAACCTGGACGATGCGGCCAACAAATACGAAGTGGCGAAACGGATGCTCGACGTGCAGCGCACCTACGTGCAGTACGCCAGGATCGTCGCCCCCTTCGACGGGTATGTCACCAAACGCTACGTCGACCCCGGCGCGCTCATTGCGCAGGGCAGCAGCTCGGCGTCGGGCGGCAACACGGTGGTGACGGTGATGGATCTGTCGCAGGTGAAGGTGTTGGTGAACGTGCCGGAACGCGATATCGGCAGCGTGCACCTGACGGATCCGGTTTCGCTGACGGTCGACGCCTAGCCCCGATCGAACCTTCCAGGGCAAGGTGACCAAGTTTGCGCCGGCGCTCGACCCCTCCAGCCGAACGCTCTTGGTCGAGATCGACGTGCCCAACGAAGAGCTGACGCTCAAGCCCGGCATGTTCGCCCGCGTGACCTTGGTGCT
>DASVHW010000441.1 GCA_036382395.1 Candidatus Binatia bacterium
CCTCTCAAGGAAGAGGGACTATGCCCTGCGCCAATCGCCACCATCACGCCGCCGTCCGGCGGGCGCGGCGGCGAGTCGATCGCACCGTGGGTTTGATGAGCGATTCGGCTGGTATGTCGAGGCCGCGATGTAAGCGACGAATCATGTCGATCGTGAGGGGCCGCTTACGGTTCAGCACCTCGGACACCCGATTCCGGCCCCCGAGCAGCGCTTCCAGCTCCCGGCGCGACACGCCCCGTTGCTCCATTCGCACCTTGATCGCATCGATCGGGTCGGGCGGGTCGATGCTCCAATGCGCGCGCTCGTAGGCCTCGACGAGCGTGACGAGCACGTCGAGGCGGTCGCCCCGCGGTGTGTCCGGCGCCGCATCCATGAGCCGGTCGATCTCGGCCAGGGCCGCCGTGTATGCCGCTTCATTCTTGATTGGTGTTACCTTCATCACACTGTCTCCGCATCGATCTCATCATACTGCGCGTGCGTTCCGACGAACCGGACGTAGACCACACGGTATGGGTAGTTGATCTGTACGACAAGGCGATACCTGTTCCCGCAGATATTGAACACGACCCGGCTTCTCTTGAGAATGCTCGCGTCTCCGTAATGGCGCTTGACATCGGCCGGGTTGGTCCAGTTTGCTCGACTCACCTGTGCGTGCCAGTCCTCCAGGGCGCGCTTCGCGTCGCCGTAGCGCCGATCGCTCTCCCAGAAGAGCCGGAGCGTACGCTTCGCAATGATCCGCACGCCGGAATGGTACAACATTCCCAATTTGGGAACAAGCTCGATTCTCGGAGGCGTGGTCACGGAGCGCGCTGGTTGATCTGGGCAGGGACCTGCCAGCCAGGCAGCATCACCTTCGACCCGATCTCGGCCGAAGCCGCGAACCAGGATTTCGACGCAATCTTGATCGGTGACTGCAATGACAGCTGGCCGAGTGAGGGGTCGCCGACACCAGCGGCGGGAGGCTGATCTCAACCGGCGAGTATCGCCATACCGTTCTCGTGCCCCCATCCACATGCGTCGGCGACTGCGACGGCAACGGCTCGGTTACTGTCGATGAGATCCTCACGATGGTGAACATCGTGCTCGGCGACGCACCGCTCCTCAACTGCGAGGCCGCCGATGCCAATCACGACGGTCAGGTGACCGTCGACAAGATCTTCACGGCTGTAAACAATGCGCTGAATGGATGCGTGCAAAGTCCGTGAGGGGTGAGGCGGAAGGCGTGAGGGGCCAGCGCTTAGCCTAGATGAACCCGTTGACCGTTGGCGCACCAGCAGGCAAGGGGCTACACTGCACCCATGACCCACACCGACGTTCTTGCGGAGCTGAAGAAACTGAGCGCGACGGAGCGCCTCAGAGTTGCGGAGGAGGCCCTGCAACTCGTTCGGCAGGAACTGGAACTTGTACAGTCAGTCGAGGCACGCTCGGGGCAGAGGCAGCAGCTCGCTGCCGCGGCGGCGGCGCTTCGGGAGGACTACTCGGCCGCCGGGGAGCTGACGGCTTTCACGGCGCTCGATGGCGAGGACGTCCGTGCGTCGGGGTGAGGTGTGGCTCATCAATCTCGATCCGACGGTTGGTGCTGAGATCAAGAAAACCCGCCCCGCCGTCATCGTGAACGACGACGCCGTTGGGGCCCTGCCGCTCCGAGTCATTGTGCCGCTTACAGAATGGAAAGAGCGCTTCGCAGTGGCGCCGTGGCTGGTCCGGGTTGAACCCGACGCGGAAAACGCTCTCGAAAAGGCATCGGCGGCTGACGCCTTCCAAGTGCGATCGGTATCGCAGCAACGATTCGTGCGGCTGCTCGGGAAACTGTCTGAACCCGCAATGCAGGCCATCACCCGGGCGCTCGCAACCGTGCTGAACATCGCTTCAACTACGGCATCGACACCAGCGTGAACGACCGCTGGCCTGCAAGGATGTCTCCGACTGCCGTTGCGCTCATCTGGCGTCGTAAAATCTTCACGACGGTGAACATCGCTCTCGGCAACGCCCCGCTCCTCGACTGCGAGGCCGCCGATGCGAGTCACGACGGCCGGGTCACCGTCGATGAGATCCTCATGGCGGTGAACAATGCGCTGAATGGATGCGTTCAGAGGCCGTGAGGGGTGAGGGGGCATTGAGAAACCGCGACCGCGGCTCAGGAGCCAGGACTAACCGGCCACGATCTCCGCGCCTCAGTCGGTCGCATGGAAGCGTCGGGGCCAGGCAAGCCAACCGAAACCGCTCGGGCACGGTGCGAGCAAAACCGCGCTCAGACTTGTGTGCTAGAGTGGAACGAGTTACATGGAGCGCCGATGGCCACAGAGCCGAATGCCGTGCGGGAACTGAGCGCCCGATTCAAAGCGTTACCGCCTACGGATCAGCTTCGTCTGCTGCGGAAAGTGTTGACGCCGCGGTTGCGGCTGCGTCTGGCGGTGGAGCGCCTGTGGCAGAGAACGGGTGACCGCGACCCTCGCCTGATTGCCGGCGCCGTGAGCGCTGCCCGCCGGGATGCACAGCGTGAGCACGCGAAAAAGCGGTCCGCGGGCTGTTCTCGACAGTAACATCCTTGCACGATTCCTGCTGACGCCGCGTGGTTTCAGCGGGCAACTGCTCCGCACACTCGAGGCCGGTGGCTTCACATTGGTGACATGCGAGGCCATCCTCACCGAAGTGACTGACGTGCTGGGGCGCCCGCACGTGCAGCGGTATGGGCCGTACCCCCCGCACGAGATCGTGGAAGCCGTGGACGCGCTTCGAGGGGTCGCCGAAGTTGTTCCCGGCCGGTACGAGGTGTTCATCGTGGCGGAGGATCCGAAAGACAATCCCGTCCTGGCGTGCGCCCTCGAAGGCCATGCGGACTTTGTTGTCACCGATGACCGCAAGCATCTTCTTCCACTCAAGCACTACCACGGCATCCAGATCGTATCGATGCCGTTGTTCCTACGCACCTTGGGTGCGTAGTGAGGACCGCGGTGATTAGTTAGGATCGATGAGATTCTCGCAGCCGTGAACAATGCGTTGAGCGGCTGCCCCGTTCACATCAGCGGGGCGATTCGCTATTACACGTCCACAGTACGCCAACATGGCGGCCCTCTCCCAGGGGGGACTGTCGATTGTCGCCCAGCGGGCACCCCTCGATACGCCGCCAGCCCCTCGATACGCGGCCAAGAGAAGGCCGCAACTCGGGATGATCGGGAAGGACGGCGGCTACTCTCGGGGCGAGCGGTTCCATGTTGAATTCAAAGGGTTTTCCCGTTCACCCCGAGTAGGCCCCATTCCCTCAGGGGCCGTATCGAGGGGCCACCCACGTTTATCGACAGTCCCTTGGTAAGGAGGGGAACCTCGACGAACGGTTCATTGGTAGAGATCCAACCGGCGAGATGCCGGGTTGGAGTATCGATGAACGTAATCACTTCGGAAGGAAGATACCGCTCACGCTGAGCCGCCCTCTTTCCCGATCATCCCGAGTTGCGGCCTTCCTCTGGCCGCGTATCGAGGGATTGGCGGCGTATCGAAGCGTGCCTCCGACCGATAGGTTCATTGGTAGCCCTTCGACTGCGCTCAGGACATGCTTGTCGAAGGGTCTGTCCGCCATGACGCCAAGGTGTCTTCGGTGCAGGGGCGGGTCGGCTCCCGTCCCGATAGGTGCATCACATTAGCACGCCAAAACCCCGTAAGTTTACGGAGTTTTGCTGACATTGGTCATCTCTTTGCATGATTCATACGGCCGCTGTGACGATATTGCTTTACATTATAAGGCGCAGTGAAATATGGGAAACTTACTCGAGGGGGCACCGTGAGGGAGGAAATCGGAAGCGTCGGATTGAATGTCCGGGCCGCTCACGGCTGGCGCGGATTTTTCACTCACTCACTCACTCACTCGCTCACTCACTCACTCACAGAACCTCTAAAAGCGGTTCGGTCATTTGCCGAGCCTGGCGCTGCCACGATCAGCCGCGCCGTGGCGGGGTGTGGTCGTTCCGCGCACGCAAGGCGGCGGGTGTGGCCTTTGTTTGTGGCCCTTGCCGCGCTTCAGGGAGCCTTACGCATTTACCACTACTCGTCGTTGACGACGCTGGCGGCCAGGCGGGCCAGCGCGGCGAGCCGCCGTGTCCCTTCGGGTCGGCGCCGGTACCCGGCCACATATGCCGCCTCAAGAACTCGTGTCGTGCGTTTCTCCGGGCGTCGGAGGCGCTCCTGCGCGGCGCGGCTTTCCAACTCCGCCAACGCCACCCGCACCACGCGCTGTCGGGAGCGCAGGCCCAATCGTTCGGCCAACTGGGCGATCTTGCGTTCATCCGCTGCGGTTACGGCGATAGCTCCCATGCTGTCCTCACGCTGGAGGCAGCATACCGCCCGCACGGTGGCCGGTGCAAGCGTGGCCAGCGCCGGTGTGGGAGAGATCCACACTCCACGAGCACGAGTCACGATGAAGAGGACCGGAGGAAAAGCATGTTGCGCCTGAAGACGATGCTGAGAGCGGCACTCAAGCCCGGCCAACGCACCGCGACTAGAATCCTGGCAGTTCTGACCAGCTGTGCCTTGGCTCTGTCGCTACAACCGCAGACCGCGAACGGGCAAGCCGCCACGCCGACGGCCGCAGCGGCGCCCACCGCCACCGCAGCGGTCAAGGCGGAAGGAAAGACGATCGAAAAGAGCGACTACGTGGCCAAGAACTTCTGGCTGGCAACCGGTGCGGTGATCCTCAATCCATTCACGCTTGAGGCCTGTACCAGCAACAACGCCCTGTGCGATTTGAATCCTACCGCGAAGAAGCGCTTCCGGCTGAAAACCGGACAGACGACTGCAAACGCCTTCTTCGAGGCCGGATACCGGCGGCGCTGGGCGTGGCAGGACCGGCTCTCTGCTGCGGACCAGCTTGCAACAGACGCAGCAGTGGCGGGGAAGGGGGAGCGAGAGGCTGCGAAGACCCGGCTCGACAACGCCCAAGAGCTGGTCACAGTGGAGCTGACAAGAGCTCTCAGAACAACCGGCACCACTGGGGCCGAAAACGTGCCGGCGGCTGCCCGGAACGAACTCAGCGCCGCGCAGATAGAGGTTGCCGGTTTGAAGGTAGCTGCACAGAAGGCGGCCGAGGACGCACAACAGAATGCGGCCCCGGAACTGAAGCAGATGGGGGGCCGAGGCAGCGTCAAGTACCTCTGCGAGATCGCGGGAGACGAGGGGGTCCTGCCGATCGACCTCGATGTGCGCGGCGGCTTCGTGTTCGCCAACGGCACGTCCGGTGGCGCCGCAATCGTTGGCGGGTCGGATTTCTACGTGGCCGCCACGCCGGCCCTGAACCTGGTCCGCTGGTACTGGCAGAGCTACGGCACGGAGACCCCGACGCGAGGCGCGCTGAGCCTGGAGCTTTCCGGCGCCCTGAGCACTGATAGCGCGGGGACCGATACGCACGGCCGCTACTTTCTCGGCCTGTCCACCGCCCTGGGTATCCCCTTCCGTCTGGCGGGTACTGCGGCGCAGCCCAAAGAGAAGAACGATTCCGCCCCGTCTGCGGAGCCGATCACCGAGTTCATCATCCGGGCTGGGGCGGCGAATGTCGAGACCCCAAGCTTCCTCAACGACGACACCCGCCAGGTGGCGGTGCAGAACGAGGTGCCGGCGTTCCGCAGCCACTGGGGCTTGGGTGTCGACTTCGAGCTGAACGTCCCGATCACCGAGAAACTCGGGTACTTGATGGCCCGCGCGCAGATCAATAGTGGCTTTAATCCGGACCCGTGGGCGTTGCAGCTGGGCTACACCATCCCGCTGTCGTCGTTGCTCGCAGCGGCCAAGTAGTGAGTCGGCCTGACTGCAGGAACAACCGGTGACAAGAGCCAAATGGAGGAAGCGATGAAAGCAGCTTCGCTGTCGAGAGAGCCGCAATCTGTGTCGATCACCCGCGCTGCCCGAGCGGGCGCAATGCAGG
>DASVHW010000442.1 GCA_036382395.1 Candidatus Binatia bacterium
GAGAATGCAGGGGGCTTCACCCGCGCTGATACAATCTATTACCTAATAGCCATGTGTTAGACTTTGGCCCCATGCCCCCCTCAAACCGCCCCAAAACGGCCCTGATTCCCGCAAGTAATCTACAACATAACGTTCCAGCCCTGTCCCTCGCCAAAACTCCATCCGCGCCTTTGAATCTCTCACCGTTCCCGGTGGTGACAAAAAATGTCACCTCCCGCATATGGGGCCCTGGCGAGGCGCACGCGAATTCTCGGGACCCACAGGATCCCCACGTCGGGTTGGCGGCCGAGATCGTGCGGATCAGGTCCCGGATCTCCTGGGCGACGGGCGGACGGCCGAGCTGGCGCTGGCGGCTCAAGCGCATCCAATGGTCTCGGAAGCGTTGGCGCTGCCACGCGATCACGGTGCGGGGTTGCACCATGACCAGGGCCGCTCGCCACCCGGCCCACCTTCGGGAGAGCCACGCCCAGAGGAGACGATCGGCGGCTCCGAGCTGCGGGCGGCGCCCGGCTCGTTGGTAGACCGTGAGTTGGTGACGTAGAGCGAGGACTTCGATCTGCAACGCCATCCGGGAGCGGAAGAGGAAGACGACGCTTTGTGCCACCGCAGTCGCAACGGCTCGCATGGGCGCCGTCCTTATCGTGGCCCGCGGGCGTATTCAATGCTGAGATTGCTCGCCGAGCGTGGTCGCGATTATCCTTGCGATTACGTGATGATCGAGTTTTCGGGACCCACAGGGAAGCGGAGTATCGGAGTTTGGACCGGTCCTTTCACTGAAAAAGGGGATAAGTCCAATTTCGCGTACACGCTATGCCACGTGCCGCGCGCATCGCTCCCGGAGGGATGGTTTTACACGTCCTCAACCGCGCCAACCAACGCGGCATCCTCTTTGAGCGGCCCGCCGACTGCGACGCATTCGAACGGGTTATCGGGCGCACGCTCGAATGCGTGCCCAGAAACCGCCTATGCTTGAAGCCCAGCCTGCGAAATTGGACGTATCCCCTTTTCCTTCAAGCAGGCGACGAGATCAGTCCGCATCGGGCGTCTCGGGGCGGCGCAGCATCTTCGCGACCTCGTTGATGTGATTCTCCTCACCGGCGACCATGGTGCGCGCATACTCCTCGAGCGCAACGCTGCCGTCTTTCACGAGATCGAGGAGTTTGCGATACATGGCAGCGGCTTCTTTCTCGTGTTCCATTGCCTCGCGCAAGATCTGATCGATATCGTGGTGGTGGGTCTCAAGCAGCTTGCCAATCGCGAGCGACGGATGACCACCAAGCGCCGTGATGTGCTCGCCCGCTCCGGCCGCATGCTGCAGCGATTCATTTGCCTGGTCGCGCATCCACCTCACGATCGGGAGCCGCGAGTAACCGAAGATCATGAACGAGTAGTGCATGTAGCGTACGACCCCGGCCAACCCCTCGTGTTCCAGGATCGAGTTCAAAGTGTCGATGACGCGGTCTTCCGTGTGCTGTCGTCTTGTCGCCATAAGAACCTCCTCTCCAGTAAGGACGCAAACGGTACTGCAGCCGATATTTCCCAGATGGACCTATACCAGTCTGTCTCGGGACCCCAATAGCCCATTTCGGAAGGCTGGGGCAATCATTTCCTCGTACTGGAGGTCGCCCCCGTGGGTCGGAGTGGCCTACGATCGCCCTCGCAGCGCGCCTCATGAGCTGACGCGGACAGTCGCTGCCTCTGCGTTCAGATCAGATCGGCACATCGTGGGAGGCGCTCTCGGAGGTGGTGCGCCGACGCTTGTCGTAGATTTGAGTGGCGCGGAAGTCATGGGACGTGATCATCTGCGACTGGGCGATGCCGCAGTTCAGCGGTCCGGCCGCCTTGGCGCTTCTTCAGTAACGTCAGGTTGACGTGCCCATCATCATTTTGTCCCAGGTCGGGGAGGCGCGATGTCGCCGCGTATTTCTGCCCGTACTCTGGGCGAGAACATCTTCGACCCAGCTCAGGCCCGCCATTGTGGCGGGAAACCCGAGGGTGGACATTGCCTGGAGCGCGGCATGGCGGATATCCTCTCGGCTTGCACCGGCGGCAAGGGCGCGGCGGACATGTGAATGCACGCCGCCTTCGAGCCCTGCACCCAGGGCGACGCCGAGCTTGACCAGTTCGCGCATTTTTTCGTCCAGCATTCTGCGCCACAAGGCGCCACGCGGTGCAACATTGGCCGCGAAATTCCTCAATCATTTCAAGCGGCGCTTCGGGTTCAAGTCCCCTCCTCGCACTGGGGCGTATTCGTTGACTTCGAGCCTCAACCCGAGCCTATACGCCACGACAGGACCAAGAATATCAGCACGTCATGACACCCGGCGCTGAGTAACCGGCTACAGCGCTCCCGTGGACTTCTTGCTGTTTGGCACCCCAGCAGCACCTGCCGCGCGTACACTCGTGATAATACGGCGGAGACCTGCGGGTTGTTAGCCCGACTGCTTTTGGCATAGTCGCGGCGGCGCTCCGTCTCGCCAGAGACTCGTCCAACAAGGCGCTCCGAGGATCTACGTCGACACGAGCGCCGCTCAACTTACTCCGCAAAACGTTGACGGCGACTATCGCCGCGAATCGTCTGATCTGCGCGCCGAGCCCGTCGCGTGCCCGGCACGATCGTAGAACAGAGTGATCATAGGCTGCTCGGGCCGTTCGTACCATTGCAGCTGAGGACAGTTGTGAGGCCCGGCAGATGTGCGCGCGAGAGCACACGGCCATTCGATCGTAATGGACCACCCGGGCCACAAAGTAATCCAAGGATGCTATTGCCGAAGCGCGTGGGCCTCCAGTACACTGGCGTGCACGAGGTCATCTCATGAGCAGTGAGGACAAGTGGCCACTTACGCGGCGGACGTTGTTGAAAGGTACGGCCGCGGTTGCCGCCGCCGGTACAGCGGCGGCAGCGGGGTACGCGGCGTGGCGGAACCGCACCTACCTTTTTCTAATGCGCCAGGCGCCCGTGGAGTCCGAACAGCCTGAGGCATCATGGCACGGCTCCCAAGTGCGAAGCTATCGCCCGCTCGGCAATACCGGCATTTTGATGTCGGATATTTCCTTCGGTGGTGCGAGCATCGACAATTCGGACGTCGTGACGCGTGCCGTTGAGCGCGGCATCAACTATTTCGATACCTCGCCGGACTACAGCAAGACCGGCAGCGAGCAGACCATTGGGAAGGCACTCAAATCCGTACGCGACAAGGTGTTCATCGCCTCGAAGTTTTGCACGGCTGACGGTCATCTGCCCATGGATGCGCCGGTCACCGAAATTATACGGGCCGTCGAGGGTAGCCTGGCGCGATTGCAAACGGACTACTTGGACGTCTGCCTGATCCACGAGGTGAACAGCATCGATCGACTGATGGCGCCGACGTTCCATGAGGCCTTCGATCGCTTGAAGGAACAGGGCAAAGTGCGCTTCCTCGGTGTCAGTAGCCACACGCCCAATCTTGAAGCCGTCATGAGGCACGCGGTGGCGTCGGGTCGCTTCAATGTGTTGTTGGTCGCACACAACTTCAGCAACTGGCCGGATCTGACCAACATTTTCCATGATGCCAAGCAGCGCGGCGTCGGGGTGATCGCGATGAAGACGCTCAAGGGCGCAAGGGCGACAGTGCTGAAGGATTTCGCCGATCAGTCGCAGGCGTTCAGCCAAGCAGCGTTCAACTGGGTCTTGCGCAACCCCGATATCAGCGGCTTAGTGGTCTCGATTCGGAACTTCAACCAAATTGATGAGTACTTGTATGCGTCCGGCCAGTCGCTAGGGACCAGCGATCTGGCGTTGCTGGCCCGGTATGATCAGTTGATCGCGAGAGACTATTGCCGGCCCGGTTGCGGCGCCTGCCTGGATCGGTGCCCCTCCGATGTGCCCGTGGATGACATCTTCCGCTACGCTATGTACTTCGAAAACTACGGACGCGAGCGTGACGCAATGGCGCTGTATGCGGCGCTGCCGTCCGAACGCGATGCATCACGCTGCGCGAGCTGTCCGGCCCCTTGCCAAGCGGCCTGTCCTTTCGAGCTGCCGATTCGCCAGAAGATGCTGCAAGCGCACCGCACGTTGAAGATTTGAGCGACACAGCCGAGAGGGACACCACCCAATAGAGGCGATCGGCTGGGCGCAGCTGGACGCGGCGCCGCCCCTGCTGTCGTTGAAGCACCAGGACCTGGTGGCGGAGGGCGAGGAGTTCGGCTTCCAGGTCGGTCCGACGGCGAACGATGTCCCGGACTCCACTGAGGAGGGCGATCAGAGCAGTAACCATCGATCGACTCTGATGCAGTTACACGCCGAAGGGAAACGGCTTGCCAGTCAGCCACGTATGGAGTTTTCGGAAGGGACAGCACTTCTGGGCGTCGAGGGTATCTCCGAAGGGCCCGACTGTGCCCGGACTGTGCCCCGAGTGTGCCCGACCAAGGTGAGTTGGGTGTGCTGAAGGCGGTTCGCGGTCGTGCGACGTATCTCCCGACGTGAGATCGCGGCAGAAATAGCGATCACTACAGGCGAGAGGCTCGGAAGGGTATCGTCGTGCGTAGCGAGGGCATTCGCGGAGAAGAGGGGCCGAAGGCGACGGCCACTATCACTTGCGTTTCAGTCCATCTCGCCACGCAATAGCCTCGAGTTCTACGCGGACAGCGTCCTCAACGGCAATCTCGGGTCGTGCCTGCATTTCGAAAGCCGGCACCGGGAAGCCGATACTCACCCGGATGCGCGCGATCGGCTTGATATTCCGGAGGTCGGTCGCCGACACTGACCGCGCGTCCTGAGTCCGGCGATCATGGGTAGGTATCTCAGGTTCGTTCTCTGCGGCCCTTCGCATGAGATCTGCTGGCTCTGCACCACCTGTTGTTGGGCGGAAGTAGTGGACCCCTCGCCAATGGAAAGCGCGAAGACGCAAGCCGCTTCATCCATATTTGGCAATCGACGCGCTGGTTACCTATTGAGCTTCAACTGAGGGCTTCAGGTTCACCGTGACGGCTGATCGCGATCCCGAAACCGCGTGATCACATGACCGAATTCCACACGTATCCGCACCTACCTGAAGCCAAGCACGGGGTGCGGCTTGTACGGCTCCTCAAGCGAAGCAATTTCTTCGGGTTTCAGGCGCAATGAGAGCGCTGCCACGGCATCCTGGAGATGATGCAGCTTGGTCGCGCCGACAATAGGCGACGTGACGGCCGGCTTGCTCAGCAGCCAGGCGAGAGCAATCTGCGCGCGGGACACCCCGCGGTGTTCTGCGACCTGACCCAAGCGGTCGACAACGTTCCGATCAGTCTCTTCGGTCTGCGAGTACAGCTGCTTCCCGAATTGGTCGGTGGCGGACCGCTTGGTGCTTTCGCTTTGCCAGGGGCGCGCCAAGCGGCCGCGCGCGAGGGGGCTCCAAGGGATGATGCCGATGCCTTCGGACTCGCACAGGCCGTTCATCTCGCGCTCCTCCTCCCGATAAAGCAGGTTGTAATGATTCTGCATGGAGACGAAACGGGACCAGCCGTGCAGGTCGGCGAGATAGAGCGCTTTGGTGAATTGCCATGCGTACATCGACGAGGCGCCGATATAGCGGACCTTGCCGGATCTCACGACATCGTCCAGCGCCTCCAGCGTCTCCTCGATCGGCGTGTCGTAGTCCCAGCGGTGAATCTGGTAGAGATCCACGTAGTCCGTCTGCAAGCGGCGGAGGCTCTGGTCGAGTTCATAACAGATGGCTTTGCGCGAGAGACCACGACCGTTGGGTTCATCGCGCATAACGCCGCAGACCTTGGTGGCGATGACCGCGGTTTCACGGCGGGTGTTGGCCTTCAAGAACCGTCCAAGCACTTCCTCGCTGGCGCCGCTTGAATACACATTGGCCGTGTCAAAAAAGTTGATCCCGAGATCAAGTGCCTGCCGGAAGAAGGGTTGGCTGTCCTCTTCGTTCAGCGCCCAGGCGTGTCTTCCGCCCTTGAGTTCTCCCGCTGCGGGCGCTCCGTATGTCATGCAGCCAAGACAGATGCGGGAGATCTTGAGACCGGTCTTTCCGAGGTTAACGTAGTCCATGACTCCTCCTGTGGGCGTCGGCGGGGATGTCCCAGAAGCTGTTGATCCTCTGAGCTGAAAAAAGTGATGGTTCCTTTTCCATCTCGACAGGGACGGGGTTGCCCAAACAAAGAAAGGGACACGCCATTATGAACAAGACTGCCACACCTAGAACCAAGGACCAAGGCCTGGCCCCGACGCCATCGATGGTGACAGTTGG
>DASVHW010000443.1 GCA_036382395.1 Candidatus Binatia bacterium
TTGCGACAAACCCTGGACCTCTACGTCTGCCTGCGGCCGGTGCGTTACTTCAGCGGCGTCCCGAGCCCGGTGCGTCATCCGGAGTTGATCGACGTGGTCATCTTCCGCGAGAACACCGAGGACATTTACGTGGGTATCGAATGGGCGGCGGAAAGTCCGGAAGCGCGCAAGCTGATCAATTTTCTGCAGACCGAGATGGGCGTGAAGAACATCCGCTTCCCGCAGACCAGCGGCATCGGTGTCAAGCCCGTGTCGCGTGAGGGAACGGAACGCCTGGTCCGCGCCGCCATCCAATACGCCCTGCTCAAGCAGCGCCGCAGCGTCACCCTGGTGCACAAGGGCAACATCATGAAGTACACCGAAGGCGCCTTCCGGGACTGGGGCTACGGCCTAGCCGCGCGCGAGTTCCGCGATCAGACGGTGACCGAACGCGAGACGTGGATCCTCGGCAACAAGGAGAAGACCCCGAACATTTCCGTCGAAGAGAACGCACGCCAGACCGATCCCGGCTACGACCTGATGACCCCGGATCAGAAGGCCAAACTGCGCGCCGAGGTCGAACGCGCCCTGAAGCTGTGGGGCACGCATGGCGAGGGCAAGTGGAAGAAGAAACTGCTGGTCCGCGACGCCATCGCCGATATCACGCTGCAGCAGATCCTGACGCGACCGAAGGAGTTCGACGTGATCGCCACCATGAACCTGAACGGCGACTACCTCTCCGACGCCCTTGCCGCACAGGTCGGCGGCATCGGCATCGCTCCGGGTGGCAACATCAACTACGCCACCGGCCACGCGATCTTCGAGGCGACGCATGGCACGGCACCCAAGTATGCCAACCTCGATCAGGTCAATCCCGGTTCGATGATCCTCTCCGGCGTCCTGATGTTCCAGCATCTCGGATGGAACGAAGTCGCCGACATGATCGTCAAGGGGATCGAAGGCGCCATTGCCGCCAAGACGGTCACCTATGATTTCCACCGCCTGATGGAAGGCGCCACGAAGGTGAAGTGCTCTGAGTTCGGCCAGGCGATCATCAAACACATGAAGTAGCACTCAGCTGTCAGCAATCAGCGATCAGCCAGAAGGTAGGGGCGCACGGCCGTGCGTCCCTGCCATGACCGTTGTTGTGAGGCCATGACGATGGAACTCGATCCCCGCATTCCCGGACAGTACGTCCAGCTCAAAGCCAAAGAATCTCCGGACAAGGTCATCTTCACGTTCGAGGGGTGGTCGAGCGGCCTCCCCGACGAAGTGATCACCTTTGGTTGCTTGTGGGAAAACGCCGCCAAGGTGGCGCAGGAGCTTGTGCGCCAAGGGTTACATCCACGTGACACCTTCGCCCTCTTCATGCGCAACCATCCGGAGTTTATCTACGGCATCATCGGCGGGTCGATCAGCGGAACCGTCTTCGTTCCCATCGATCCGCGGCAAAAGGGAGACAAGCTCCGCTACCAACTGACCCATGCCGAGTGCAAAGCCGTCCTGACCAGTACCGACCTGTTGCCGCAGCTCGAAGAGGTGCTGCCGCAGGTCCCAAGCCTCCGTTTCATTCTGGCGACGCAGCGGCCGGGCGGCCCGCCGGCCACGGGCAAGATCGTTCGCTCCTATCAAGAGGTGTTGCGTGAACCGCTGCGTAACCAGCCGGAACAGCGGGTCACCGAGATGAATCATCCCATTCAGGTCATCTACACCTCGGGGACCACGGGGGATCCGAAAGGTGTGGTGGCCGAGACCGGCCGCTGGACCGGTACGGCCGGATTGGTTGGTGCCGTGTTTGGCTACACCAAGGAAGATCGGCTCTACACCGGCCTGTCCCTCACCCACGGCAACGCACAGGTGGTGACTTTTCTGGCCGGGCTGTACAACGAGGTGCCGGCGGTCTTCAGCCCGCGCTTCACCAAGTCGAAGATCTGGGACATCTGCCGGCGCTACCACTGCACGACCTTCTCGTTGCTCGGCGGCATGATGGCGGCGATTTACGCCGAACCGCCGCGGCCCGACGATGCCGATAACCCCGTGCGCTTCGTGCTCAGCGCGGGGACGCCGCGGGCCATTTGGGAAGATTTCGAACGCCGCTTCAACGTGCGGATCCTGGAGTGGTACGGCGCCGTCGAAGGCGGCTTTGCCTTCAAGCCCATCGATCAGGGTCCGATCGGCAGCTTTGGCCGGGCGATTCCCGGCGTCATGGACATCAAGATCGTCGACGAGAACGACAACGAATGTCCGCCGGGCGTCGTTGGCGAGCTGATCTCGCGGGCCGCCGGCGCGGAGACGAAAGTCGAGTACCTGAAGAACCCGGAAGCCTCAGCCGCGAAGACGCGTGGTGGCTGGTTGCGCAGCGGCGACATGTGTTACCACGACGAGGAAGGCTGGCTGTTCTTCGGCCACCGTAAAGGATCGGAGATCCGTCACAACGGCGAGTTCATCCAGCCCGACTTCGTGCAGAAGGTGATCGCCGAGCTGCCCGAGGTCACCGACGTCTACGTCTACGGTGTGCCCGCCAAGTCGGGCGCACCGGGAGAGAAGGATGTCGTTGCCGCGGTCGTCTTGCTTGATAATGCGGCGTTTGATCCTGCGGCTTTCTTCCGCGCCTGCGCGCGGCAGCTGGAACGCAATCAACTGCCGTCATACGTGCAAGTGCTGAAGGAGATTCCCAAAACGGCATCAGAGAAGCCGGTCGATCGTTTTCTCATCGACGATTTCACTAACCGGCGCAGCCCGGTGTACGAATTGGAGCAGTACGGCGCTTCATAGAGACGCCCCGGCTGGGCGTCTCTACAGTCGGTGGTTGCTGGGCCGCTACAGCGCCCGCACGATGGCGCCGATCAGTCCGCCGAGCAGCAGGATGCCGGTCGTGACTGCCGTCATGATCGCGCCCGTCTCCCGCCGCTTCGGATCATCGAGATACCCGCGCTCGTAAACGAACCGCGCGGCGATGAACCCCAGGCCGAGGAGCGCGGCGAGTCGTGGGCTTGCGTATATGGCGAACAACCACAGGGCGGGAAGGAAGACGACCAGCTGTTCGAGCGTGTTCTGGTGGATGCGGAAGTGCCGCTCGAACATGGGATGGCCGGATATGGCTGGGGCCTCAACGCCGTAGCGCGTCCGTGCCTGCCCCACACGCACGCCGAGCACGACATACTGGATCAATACCAACACCGTTACGATAGCCACGAGTTCCATACACACCACCTCCTCTGTTCAGGGCCGCCATCTTGCCGGTTCTCTGGCCCGATCGCCACCCTTGACTAAAGCGAAAGTTTAGCGAAAATGTAGGCGTGCCGGTCTCCACCTCACGCCAGGCCTCCGCCCTCGCTCGTCTTGCGGAACTCTCCTTGCCCGGACAGGTGCACGTCGGCACGGCTCCCGAGCCGGTGCGCCGGCTGCCCAGCGGCTTGGCAGCTATTGATGCCCTGCTCGAGGGAGGGGTGCCGCGCGGGCGGATTAGTGAATTCCTCGGTCCACAGTCCTCCGGCAAAACCTCGCTGCTCCTTTCTCTCCTTGCCGCCACGACGCGACGGGGCGAGGTCGCCGCCTGGGTCGACCTCGCTGACGCCGTGCATCCCGAATCCCTGTTGGCTGCGGGGGCGGATCTCCATCGCCTGTTGTGGGTTCGGCCGGCAGCGGTGATCGACGGTTTGCGCTGCACCGAATTGCTCCTCCAGGCCGGCGGCTTTGCCTTCGTGGTGCTCGATTTGGGGGCCGTACGGCTGCGCCCGCTGCGCAGCCACGTCTGGCCGCGCCTCCGGCATGCCGCCGAACAGTCGCACACGGCCCTCGTTGTCCTTGCCCCGCACCGCGTCGCCGGCAGCTTTGCTGTCCTCAATCTCAGCTTTCAACTCCGCCTGCCGCTCTGGCGCCGTCGTCTGTGGCCGCTCTTCGAAGGCTTCGAAGCTGTGGTGGTGATGGTGCGCAATAAATTGGGTGCGCCGGGGCGACAAATCGTGATTCGTGTTCGTGAGTCGGGCTCGTCTCCGGAGCCCGCCTTCACGCTGACGCGCACGATGCACGCGCACGATGCACGCTGATGCGTCTCGCGTGTCTCTCCGTTCCCGATTTCACGCTGGCGGCGCTGCTGCGGGCAGAGCCGGATCTGTGTGGGGTGCCGGTTGCCGTTGCTGATGGACCAGGGCCGCGGGCCAGGCTGCTCGCCGTGTCATCGGCCGCCGCGCGCTGCGGAGTGGCCGCCGCCATCACCACGGCACAAGCCAAGGCCATTGCGGCGGACCTCGTGGTCCGGCAGCTATCGCCCGACACCCTGCGGGCGGCGCAGGCGGCGCTCTGCGACGCGGCCGAATCGTTTTCCCCACGCGTCGAAGATGCGGGCGGGGGCATCGCCTATCTCGATCTGGAAGGGCTCGGCTCGCTGTGCGACTCGGAATCGCAGTTGGCGAACGCCCTGGCGCAGCGGGCCATGCGTCTCGGCCTGGCGGCACAGGTCGGCGTCGCCGGTTCAAAAGTTGCGGCCTATCTCGCCGCCTGCCACGGCGGTGGCGTTACCGTGATCCCGCCGGGGGAGGAATGGCATTTTCTTGCCCCCGTCCCGATCCAGCGGCTCGAGCCCAGTCCGGAACTCACCGTCACGCTGCAGCGTTGGGGCATCCGCTGCATCGGCGATCTGGCGGCGTTACCCGTGAGTGCCATCGGCACGAGATTAGGCCCCGAAGGGGTGTTGTTGGTGCGCCGCGCGCGCGGTGAAGACGACCGGCCGCTGGTGCCGCGCCCTTTGCCTCTGCACTTCGAGGAAGGGATCGATCTCGAGTACGGCATCGAGGCCCTGGAGCCGTTGCTCTTTGTGCTGCGTGGCCTGCTCGACCGGCTGACGACGCGCCTGGCGCTGCGTGGATGTGTTTGCGGCGACCTGCGTCTCTCGCTGCGTCTCGCGACGCGCGGCCGTGACGACCGGACCGTTACCGTCGCCGCGCCGAGCAACGAGATCAAATCGCTCCTGGCGTTGGTGCGCTTGCAATTCGAGATGCATCCGCCCACGGCGGCCATTGAAGCCCTCCGCGTCATCGCTCTTCCCGAACGACTGCGTGCCGCCCAACTCGATCTGTTCCGTCCGCATGGACCGGCGCCGGCACGTCTGGCCGTGACCCTCGCACGCCTCGGTGCCATCTGCGGCGCCGATCGCATCGGCGCGCCGGCGGTGGCCGATACGCATAGACCGGACGCGTATGGCCTGAATCGTGAATGGCTTATCGCGGATCGTGCATCGCAAAAGGTGGATCAATCTTTGGCCATACGCCATACGCCATATGCGATATGCGACGGCTCTGCCGTCATTCCCCTGGCGCTGCGTGCCATGCGTCCGCCGCGGGTGGTGGAGGTGTTTTGCGAACGCGACCGGCCGGAGTTCGTACGTGGCGAGGAGTTTGCCGGCCGCGTCGTGCAGGCTGCCGGTCCATGGCGCGTGCAGGGCGATTGGTGGAGCGATGGCAGCTACGCCCGCGACTACTACGATGCCCAGCTCAGTGACGGCTGCATCTATCGGCTGTACTGCGATCTCGAAACGCGGAGCTGGTTTGTGGATGGCGTGTATGACTGAGAAAGGGTTCCCTGAGAAAGGGTTCACCGAGGAAGGGTTCAAGGGTTCGAGGGTTCAAGGGGTCAAGGGTCTTGGAGTCTTCAGTCGAACCCCCAAACCCTCGAACCCCCGAACCCTCTCCGGCTACATCGAACTCCGCTGCCACAGCGCTTTCAGTTTTCTCTCCGGCGCCTCTTTGCCTGAGGATCTGATCGAACGCGCCGCAGCCCTGGGCTATCCGGTGCTGGCACTCGGTGACCGCGACGGTGTCTACGGCGCCCCGCGTTTTCATCAGGCGGCGAAACGCGCCGGGCTGCGCGCACTGGTGGGCGCCGCAGTGACGCTCGACCTCAGGGTTCAAGGGTTCGAGGGTCCAAGGGTGCAAGAGAATGCGCCCACACTCTATCTCCTCGTGGCCAATCGCGCCGGTTACCAGAACCTCTGCCGACTCATCACGCGGACAAAAGTGCGCGCGCCGAAAGGCGAGTCGGTGACAACGCGGGAAGACTTCGAAGGTCAAACGGATGGGTTGATCTGTCTGGCAGGCGGTGCCGATGGTCCATTGGCCGCAGCGTTGCGGAACCCTCGAACCCTCGAACCCTTGAACCCTCTTCTCACCCGCTTGCAGCGACTTTTTCCCAACCGCCTCTACATCGACCTCCAACGCCATCTCGATCCGGAAGAGGAACGGCTCAACCGTACGCTGATCGCGGTGGCTGAGCACTTCAACATTCCGCTGGTTGCCACCAATGACGTGCGGCACGCCTCCCCGTCTGGAAAGCCACTGTTCGACGTGCTCACGTGTATCCGCAACAAGACCACGCTCGATGCCGCCGGGCGCGCCTTGTTGAAAAATGCCGAGCGCCATCTCAAGTCGCCCATGGAGATGGCGGCGTTGTTCCGTGACCTGCCGGAGGCCATCGCCAACACGCAACGCATCGCCGAGCAGTGCGAATTCACCCTGGCCGATCTCGGCTACCGCTTTCCCGACTATCCGCTGCCGCCAGGCGAGACCCCGATCGGCTATTTGCGGGCGCTGACCTACGC
>DASVHW010000444.1 GCA_036382395.1 Candidatus Binatia bacterium
AGAGCGATGTGATGCAGCCCCTCTCCGTATTTCGACAGGTGATCCAAGTACGTGGTTGGGCCGATAGTGGGCTGAATCCACTCGTAAACGATCCTGCCCTGCCGCTGCCACCCGAGAATCGCATCGAACTTCCCGGGTTTAGCGTGATAGATCAAGTCCCACAACACCGGGTGCGTGAAGTCCATCGCCGGGAATCCGAGCCGCTCCCAGTATCGGGAGACCGCCTTCAGGTCGCGCGCCACGAACGCATACTGAGAGAGTCGCTTCGCGTTCGGCTTCGGTGCAGGTGCCGGCGGCAAACCCGCGCCGCCCAGGTCGCAGAAAACTCCGACGACATACTTCCCCTCTTCTGCCGTGTCGAAGAGGACGTAGCGACCCTCAGTGCCGAGATTCCGCCCTTCCAGGACCGCGACGCCAGCATTTGCCATTCGGGCAAGCTCCTGCTCCACGGCAGCCTTGGTGGGAGCGTGGTGAATCAGCGCCATGATGCCCTGCCCGTGCTTCTTCCGATAGGCCGCGAACGGGGTCTTGTCATCGAGAGGCTGGATAAAATCGACAACCGTGTCGCCTAAACGCGCGATGGACCACCTAACGCCCGGGCCGGCACCGGGATTCGGCCGCACGTCGATGATGCCGAGCTTTTGCCATCCCGCGACGGTACGGTCGATGTCGTCGACGACCCAGAAGACACGATCAACGCTCTTGTAGAAATCCGGCAATTCGGCGGCTAGGGGCACAACGACCCCGAGCAGCAGGACGAGTGTTTTCATCATATAGGTATGCCAAGCAATCGGACCAAACCACCGACGCCACGAAGCCGGCAGCGCGGCGATATGTCGCCGTCTCCGAAAGTGGCGGAACTGAAACCTGAAATCACAAGTGAGCCGCCGGTCGGGTTCATGCGTTCGTACGCCTTCTGGTCCATGTGTCGAGTCTACAGCTCCGCGAACGTGGTGTCTTGCGCCGCGGTGGCCACGGCGACCGCATCGCGATTCTGAAATATCGGAAAGTACGATAGTCCCCGGCTCCGAGAAGCGGGAGGCACCCGAGGAAGAAATAGTTGCGCTTAATTAACGCTCCCTCGGGGCTGCGGCTGCTGCTCCCCGTCTGCGCCGTCGGGGTGAGTAAACGCTGCGCGAGTTGTCGCTCCGCTGGCGTCCTGGGAGCGGCAGGCGACCAGGAGGGGAATTTGGTAGCCGACAAGCGTACGCCGGTGTGCAGCGAACATCAGCTTTCTGCACGTGGGTCGCGATCGACGTTCCCCTCCCGGTTTCGATGAAACTCCCTCCTGGTCACGTCCTGCCGGCAGGGTCGAGCGGGTTTGAACCATCGAGAACTCCACGATCAACGCTCCGCGATTACCGCGACACCCCAGGGGCGGAGATCGACCCGGACGCCTTTCTCGACGGGATATCCGGTCAGCAAATCCACCCCTGTTGCATAGGGATAGGTAAAGCACGCGTCCTGCTCGGAAAAGTTGAAGTAATAGCGAAGCAGGCGGCCCTGACCGTTGCGTCCTTGCCGTATTTTGACCTGTGGCGGAAGCTTCTGGTCCTCGCCGGCCAGTCCGGCACGCGAAATCGCGTCTCGAACGATCTCGCGCTGCAGCGCGTCGGTGACGACCGTCGCTTCGTAGGTGAGGGTTCCGTCGCCGTAACGGTTACGGGTGATTACGGGAAAGCGCCAGGTGGTGTCGTCCAGCGAAGCGAGCACCTCGGCTGTATCGGGAAGCAGAAATTCGGCCCACACCGATGCCTTGTTCTCGCCGGCGGCGTGAAACGGATCGGGCGTCAGGGGAACGGGTTCGGCGAGACTGCTGAATTCCTGATAGTGGAAACCGGCCGCTTCGCGCAGAGGTCCCGGCGCCATCACATGGCGCACCGTGGAGTATTCGTCGGTGAATCCGCTCTTGAACGCCATCACCACGTGGCCGCCGGCCTTCACATATTCGGCGATCTGCCGCAGGACGGCATCGGACACGCTGTACAGAGGCGGGACCATGAGGAGCTTGTAGCGCGACACGTCGCCGTCGCCCGCCTGCACGAAGTCGGCTTCGACGTTCAGATCGTAAAGCGCATTCCACATCTGCGAAAGGACGGTCTGATAGTTGACGCGATCGCTGAAGGGCATGTAGGCGATGGCATTGGCGGAATCGGTACTGAACAGAATCGCGACCTTGATGTCCTTCTTCAAATTGACGAGCTGCGGGCCAAGGCGTTTGAGTTCCGCGGCGACGCCGGTCATCTCTTCGTACAGGCGGTTGGGCTCGAGGTCGTGCGAGAGGATCCCTTTCCAGTAGGTCTCCTGGCCGTAATGCAGCGACGACCAGTGCCAATACTCCACCATGTTGGCTCCGGCGGCGAGGTGGGCATAGACGACCTGCCGGAGCTGGCCCGGATAGGGTGGATATTGCGAGCGGGAATCCCATCCTATGGATTGCGCGTTAGTCTCGGTGACTAGGTAATTGGTGTGCTTCAGTGAACGGCCCACGTCGCCGCTAAACCAGATTCCCCGGCCCTCAAGGCGTTTCTGAGTGCTGAAGTAGGGGTTCTCGGCGGCCACGTCGAGGTGTTTCGCGATCGCCCATTGATCGAGATTCGTATGGGCGCCGCCGCTGAAGTCCTGGGTAATGAACTGGTCGGGGCGCTTGTACTCATTGACGATCCTGGCCTGCCACGCGAGATAATCGGTTACGATATCGTGCTGGAAATTCTCCCATTCCAGCTTGTATCCGGGGTTCAGGATTCCGTCGCGAGGCGGCAAGTCTTGCCAAGTGTCGACTAACTGCCCCCAGTAACTCAGACCCCAGATGCGATTGATGGTGGCGGGCGAGTGATATTTCCGCTGGAGCCGGGCGAGGAATTTGGCGGTGGCGTACGGCGTCGCGACGCCGGTGGGAGCGGTTTCGTTATCGATCTGGTAGCCGATTACCGCCGGGTGGTCTTTGAAATGGCCGACGATCGCGCGGATGACGCGCTCGGCCTTTTCGAGGAAGTAAGGGTTCAGGAAATCGTAATTCTGGCGAGGACCGTAGGCACCGGGCGCGGACGAGGGCGGGTACGACGGATAGTATGGGTCCGAAAGGGTGGGCGCCGTGCCGGCATGGGTCACTAAGATTTCGGGGTGTTCTTTGTACAGCCAGGTTGGAATGGAGTAAGTGGGGGTGCCGAGGATGACGTGAATCCCGGCCTGATGGAGCCGGTTGAGCGCGCGCTCCATCCAGGCAAACTGAAACTCGCCGTCGCGAGGCTCCCAACTGCTCCAAGTGGACTCGCCCATCCGAACCACGCTGATGCCGGCCTTCTGCATCAGGGCCACGTCCTTCTCCAGCCGTTCTTCCGGCATGTACTCCGGATAGTACGCGACGCCGTAGAGGATGGTCTCCATCTTGTCGGGCGCGAAGGCGGCGCTTTTCACATCGGCGGCATGGGCGGCCGCGGCCGCGAGGGCTGACGATACGATCACAACTTGAAAAACGTTCATAACAGCATCCTTCGTCTAAACAACCTCAATTCGGGTATCGGGCAGCGACGCCAGGGCGGCTAACGTCGAGGTCGAGTGACGCATTGCCATGCGCGGGACCGAGATAGTGTTTCAGCGTCAGGCCCAGATCGGCGGACCGCGCGAAGCCATCCCATTGGCGGACGACTTCGCCGGCGGGTGAAACGAGCAGGAATGCCGGCGCTTTGCCGAAGCCCGCGCCGCTGGTGGCCGCGCGTTCCACGGAGCGGACCGCGCCGAAGTTCCAGTCGTATTGCAGATTCGGTACGCCCTCATGGATCACGGCAGCATCCAGCCCGCAATCATGGTACTGCGCGAGCGCGGTCTGGACGAAAACGAGTTGGGAGCGCGCTTCCGGTTCGGCTTTGCCCGCGAAGAGCAGCAGTGTCCATTTTCCGCTGCCGTACGGCACGCCGGCCGGCGCTTTCCGGCCGGTGGACGGCGGCGCGGGCGATGAAACGGCGCCGAAGCCGGCCAGGGTCTTGAGTGGACTGAGGAGCCAATCGAGACCGGGGTTGGCAAACCCGTCCGCCGGCGAAATTTCAGTCCATTGGTCGAACGCAGTGAACTCCCGGTTTCCGTACGACCATTTCGCCGCTTGGCGGCCGGGGCGCCAGTAGAGATTGCGCTCGAATTTCACCGGCGGCGCAGAGCGGACGAGGCTGGGGACGTAAGAGACGAGCAGGTTATCGGAGACGATGTTTGGCCGTGTGCCGCTGAATTCGGTGTTGGACATCTGCAGCGCGGGCCCATCGATGGGCGGATTCCAAATGACGGTGTTGTGCTCGATCAGCACGCCATCGAGGGAACCGCCATCCCAGGTGGCCGTGAACAGGTCTCCCTGACGCCGCGCCAGCTTCGGACTGCGTGCGTTGTTCACGCAGACGTTGTACCGCAGCACGCCGTTGGTGGTGGCGCGCTTACCGGCGCCGAAGATGGCGGCGCAGTATCCCTGCGCGTCATGGGCGTAGTTGAACTGGACTGTGTTGTCGTCATTGCCCCAGTCGATGTCGTAGACTCCGCCGTCGACTCCGGGCGAATCGATCCAGAAGCCCTCGGTGTTCTCGACGATGCAGTTGCGGCAGGTCCACGTCCAGATTCCATTGGGCGTGCCGATGGTCTCGCGCTCCTGAAGGCCGGTGCGCCACGCGGCGCTCTTCTCGATCCGGCCGTTCTCGGCGGCGAAAAGAACGATGCCGTCGCCATCCACGTCGTGAACGATCGAATTGCGGACTACGATGTTGCGGGCGCGGGTGTCCGATCCACTGACGTAGATGCCGGCCCACTGCGAGGTGCGATAGGCGGTGACGCCGTCGACGAGGATGTCTTCCAGGGTGATGCCTTTCGCGGCGGCGATG
Organism: Candidatus Binatia bacterium; assembly: GCA_036382395.1. Lineage (NCBI taxonomy): Bacteria > Candidatus Binatota > Binatia (SeqCode) > Binatia bacterium. The sequence goes on from DASVHW010000444.1 coordinate 4,860, forward strand.
ACAACCAGGCCGGAGGCTTTCTGTTTCGGCGTTCCACCGACATCGTGCACCACCAGGTCGCGCAGAACGAAGTGCCGCAGCACGAGAGAGCCCGGGGTTGCGCCGATGAACACGCCGTACGGATTGCCACCCGTGGTCTCGAGGTTTTCGATCTCCCAATACTGCTGGTTCAGGAGTTTTACCGCCGCCTCGGCGGCTCCCGCTTCGATGACGGGCAGTAGTCCCTCACCATAGGCGCCGATGCGGATGGGGCGGCCATCTTCGCCCGAGCCTTTCGGGACGAGCGAGCCGGCACAGCGGGAGCCGCGGCGCAGGAGGATCGAATCGCCGGGCGCGAATGTGGCCGCCGAGATTTTTTCCAGGCTCTTCCACGCGGCCGATTGCGAGGCGCCGGATGCGGTATCGGAACCGGATGCGCAATCGACGTAGTAGGTCGCCGCGGGCGCGGAGTTCGCCAGGAGGAACAGCGCAAAGAGTGCGGTCACGGGAGATCCCGCGTGCCCGCACCGGCAGAGCCGGTGGTGAGATGGATGCAACATATTGGATCCGGTCTAGCGGGCCCGCGCCGGAAGCGACGCGGGTCCGCTTGAAGGATTCCTTACCAGCCCAACCGGAGCCCAAGCTGCATATTGCGCGGGCTGCCGCTCATGCCGGTGATATCCCCGAAGTTGCTGGTGTTGCCCAGGCTGGTGTTCGGGTTGGCGAAATGATGCCGGTTGAGAACGTTCAGCATCTCGGCGCGGAACTGCAGGCTGGCACGCTCCTTGAAGCGCCAGTACTTCAGCAGCCCGGCGTCCTCGTTGGACCAGCCCGGCCCGCGCAGCGCGTCATAGCGGCGCTGCCCGTTGCCGAGCAGGTGGTTCACGGGATTCGAGAACGCCGACGGGTTGAACCACAGGTTGGCCGTCGAATTCTGCACCCCGGGATTGAACCCGGAGGGGTTGAACGTACCCGCCAGGCTCGCGCTGCGGTTCCAGTCCGCGTACACCGCGCCTTCCCAACCCGGATACCAGACGTTGGGCGAAATCGCCAGCGGGTTGCCGGTGTTGTAGTGGAACAGGCAGCTGATCTCCCAGCCGCCCAGGATGGCATTCGCCCAAGCCGGCGCCGACTTGAGGAACGGCCGCCCATGGCCCACCGGAAGCTGATATTGCAGATACCCCTTCACGATGTGGGTCTGGTCGTAGGACAGCGGGATGTTCGCCTCGGCTCCCAGGTTCCGCATGTCCTGGACGCCGGCGGTGTTGTCCCAAGTCTCGTCGAACGCCGTGTCCACATCGCCGCGCGCCTTGGAGTAAATGTACGAGAACTGCCCCACCAGCCCGTGCGACATGCGCTTGGTTAACTGCACCTGCAACGAATCGTAGCGCGAGACGCCGGTGTTGGTGCCCACCGAGTAGATCGGCCCCCACGTCTGCCCCGCCACCTGCGGGAACGGCTGAATCGCCATGCCGGCGTAGGCGCTGAAGCCCGCGTAGGGATACGGCACGCCCGCCGCGGCGGCGCTCGGGGCGTCAGAGATCCACGCCGTCGGATTCACCTTGGGATCCTGGTAGGCCGCCGCCAGCGGCTGGTTGCGATACAGCCCGCCGAGATGCAGGCGCCGCCCGAGATTGCCCATGTACGTCACTCCGCCTACCAGGTCCTTGTCGACTTCGTACTCGAAGCTGACGTTGTACTGGTGGGTGTAGCCCTGGAACAGGCTGTTCGGGTTTACCGTCACCACGCCCCACGGCAGCGCGTTGGGATCCTTGGTAGGCGCCTTGTACTGGTCGGGATAGCCGTTGTCCCAGTTGAAGCGCGGCACGTTACCGGACGCAACCAGAGTATTGGTCCCCTGGTAACCGGGCGCGAAACCGTAGGGCACGCCGGACCAGTAGTTGATCCCCTCCGGCGAGTAGAAGATGCCGTACCCGCCGCGGATGACCGCGTTGTTCGTCAGGTGGTAGGCCACGCCGATGCGTGGCGCGAACTCCTTCCAATCCTTGTTCCGTTCGAAGGAATCGCCCGGGCTCTTCAGAAATTCGAGAGCGCCCGGCAGGTTGTACTGGGTGTTGGTGAGGGTGAGGTTGAAGTTCCCCCAGTGTCCGTACTTCTCGTGGAACGGCTGCGCCTGCTCCCACCGCACCCCGAGGTTTACGGTCAGCCGGCTGGTCACCTTGATATCGTCCTGGAAATACGACTCGACGTAGCCGCGGCGCCCGTAGAGGTCGAACGGCACCCCTTTGCTGGCGCTGTCGACCGCGCCCAGCAGGAAGCTGGCGAAACCGAAGCCCACCTGGTTGGCCCAGGTTGCCCCCGGAATTCCGGTGGTGGCGTTGGAGAAACCAAAGGTCAGCGTGTCCAGCCCGGCGTGGCCGTTAATCTGCTGTTTCCACAGTTGGATGCCCGCCTTCATCGTATGGTGCCCTTTCACCCACATCAGGGAATCGCCCACGATGTACGAGTTTCCGACGTAGTATCCGCTGGAGTTGTAGCCGATCCCCGTTTCGCCCACCCCGTTGACCGCGCTCCCGAAACCGATGGTCGGGAACAAATCGGCGCTGGTCGAGTTTTGCAACCCCAACGTCTTATTCCAGCCGTTGCCGGCCTGTTCCGAAATGCTGGGATTCCGGTAGCGGTTGTAGGCTGCCGAGAACGTGTTCACCAACCGCGGGGAGATGGTCCAGTTGTCGCTGAAGTGGATCTGCCGCCCGGTGACCTGCTGGAATCGCGCTTTGGCGAACGGGCCGCCGGTCGGATCGGCCGGGTTCCATACCCCGCCCTGGTCCGCCAGGATGCGCGGACGCTGGCTCCACGTGAACGAGCCGCTCGCCTTGTTGCGATCCGAAAAAGCGTGATCGCCCTTGACCGTGAACTGCGTCTGGTGAAACCACGGATTGTTGGCATTCGTGATGGCAGAGTTATTGGCCAACCGGCCCGCGATCATGGGCTGATACTGCGCGCGATAGATGTCCACGATCTTCTTCGATATGTTGCTGAACCGGTTCTGCGGGACGATATTGCCCACAAACGGGTCCGATACCCAGGCGCCGTTCACCTGCCGCAGGGTCGCCGGGTCAAAAATCTGACCCTGGATGACGTCGCGCCCCAGCGCATCCTTGCCGAGCGACTTTCCGGTCAGCAACTGGCTGAAGTCGCCGTTCAGGAAGGCCGGAACCGGCACCGTGGCGCCGTAGCTCTGGCTAAGCGCGTAGTTGGACATGGTGTACTTCTCGAAGGAGCCGAACACAAAGGTGCGGTTCTTGCCGTTGTAGACCTTGGGCAGAACCACCGGTCCGCCGAGGCTGACGCCCCCGAGGAACTGCCGGTCGGGCGCCCGCTGGTACAGCGGGTTGTTCGGAGACTGGCTGAGGCTCCAGTTGTTCATCCAGCTATTCGCGTCCAGCGCCTCGTTGCGCAGGTAGTAGAACGCGCTGCCGTGCAGCTCATTGGTTCCGGACTTCAGGGCGAAGTTGAAAATGCCGCCCGCGGAATGCCCGTATTCCGCCGACATGCCGCTGGTCTGCACGCTGAATTCCTGCACCGCCTCCATCGGCGGGCTGGATTCGCCGACGTGGCCCTGGATTTGCGAGGTGGCCGAAATCCCATCGATCAGCACATCCTTGCTGAACGCCGCGCCGCCCGCGATATAAGAGGTCCAGTTGTTGCCCTCCACCGCCGGCGTGAGGGCATACGCGAAGCTCTCCATGGCGCGGCCGCCGGCGAAGGAAAGCGGCAGGTCCTTGATGGCTTCGCTCTGCACGGTGGTGGAAATCTGGGCCGTGTCCACCTTCAACAGGGACGACTCCGCGTTGACGGTGATGCTCTCCTGCACCTGCCCCGGCTCCAGGGTTACGTCCAGCCGCAAAGTCTGCCCGACCGACACGGTCATACCGGACCCGTGGTACGTCTTGAAGCCGGCACTGGTGATCCTGATTTCGTATCTGCCGAAAGGGACGTTGGAAAGTGTATACAGTCCCACGTCATTCCCGGTGGCGCGGGTGACGACCCCGGTGTCGACGTTGGTGAGCACGATCTCTGCGTTAGGAATGGCGGCGCCGCTTCAATCGAGGACCGCCCCGCTGATCGTCCCGCGATCGGACTGCGCTGACGTCGTGATGGCACACAACAACAGCGCGGCCAGCGTCAGACAATGACTTGCGATTATCCTTTTCATATCTACCTCTGTTGGAGCTTCACCCCTGAAGACTCCGGTCTTACTCAAACATGGCTGCTAGGGAAGAACACTCCTGAAGCGACGAGCATAATCCTTTTCGCGGCCGATGTATGCGCTACAGCCGTTATCACACTGTTAAAATTCGCTGCAGACCGCACGGCGGAGCGCCCCGGCGCCGTTGGGGAAAGCAGCGGAAATGGGAGGGTGGAAAACCCGGCTTGAGTTTGCAACTACTTAGACAATCCAGACGCAACCGGCGAGCACGCGCTGGAGCGGTTCCGATAACGCCCGATAACGCCTGATAACCGCGCGATAACCGTTAATTTTCGCTACAATGGTGGCCGGTCAGGCGTAAAAGTGTCGAAAACCGTCCACGATGGGCCGACCGGCGGCATCTCCCGTTACGAGGTGCGCGACCAGCTAAAGCGTGTCTTGCTTAGCCGGCACTTCGTGAAGGCCAGGAAGAAGAGCCGCTTCCTGGAATTCATGTGCGAGCAGGCGCTGTCGGGAAAAGCCGACGAGGTGAACGAGTACACCATCGGCTCCGACATCTACGAGCGGGGCGCGGCGTTCAATCCGCAAGAGGATTCGATTGTCCGGGTGCAGGCTCACGAAATCCGCAAATCGCTGGTTGCGTATTACGAGGAGAAAGGTCGCGAAGACCGTTTGTGGATCGATCTACCGCCGGGCGGGTACGTCCCGGTGTTCAGGCGGATCAATGATGAGGCGACGGCAACGGAGCCGGAGAGTCGGCCAACTCGGGCGTGGTTTCGCCGGCCGGTCCCGGCTTTGCTCGCCGGTATCGCGGTTTGTGGCGCTCTGGCAGGCGGGTGGCTGCTGCGCGATCTGGTTGGAAGAAGGAGCAGTGCCGTGCCGCCGCGGCTTCCGGAGGGTCTCGCCTGGTTTTGGCATCCGTTCGTCCCGCCCGCGCCGCCTCCGCTGGTGGTGCTCCCAGTGCATCCGCTGTTGCGCGCGGCGCATGGCGGGGACAGTCCGGCGATCTGGGAGCGCGGCCACGCGATACCGAAGGACCAGATTCCGGAGTTTCGCGACACCATCCATTTTCGGGAGCTCCCGGAGTTCCGGTTCGTGCCCAGCACCACCGATTTCACGGCGGTGGGCGAGGCCCTGGGGCTGCTGAATCTTTCGGAACTGCTCGCCGGCGCCGGCCAGAAGATCCGTGCCAACGCCGGAAGGCTGGTGGACTACGAGGCCGTCAAGAGCGGGAATACGATCCTGCTGGGAGGCAATCAGTCGTGGAGCGGCCGCATCTTCCTGTATTCGGCGGGGTTCGAGCTTCACAACGGCGTGATCTCAAATAAGCAGCCGCTGGCGGGCGAGCAAGCCGTGTACCGGCCAGAATTCGACGCAGTTACCGGCAACCTGAGTCGTGATTACGCTTTGGTGCTGATGCTGCCGAACGAGCGGCGGGATCAGCGCGTGCTGCTGATTTACGGCATTTACACGCAGGGGTCGCAGGCCGCCATCGAGTACGTGACGAACACGGAGCGGATGCTGGAGCTGCGGAGGGTATTGGTGGAGCGGTCGGCGGACGGCAAGTCCATCCCCAAGTACTTTCAGGTGCTCCTGAGCACCACTGTGGAGAGTTACGTGCCGGGCAGGGTCTCGCTGGTCGGCACTCGCATCATTCCCGAATAGGCGGCCTGGAATTCGGATTCGACTCAACGAAACTAGACGGTCCAAGCGCGCGAAAGACTTGCCTTATCCCGCGAAGGCTTGGAACGTATTCTGGTTCTGCCGGCAGTCACTGCAACCATCAAGACCCTTTCGATAGCCCCTTCTGCCTCGCGCGCGTGGACCGTCTGGTTTCGTTGCCATCGTCGGCTACGCGGAGACTGGCCCCAAACGGCCATCTGAGAAGCATGGGAGGCGTCTCCGGTCGTATCGTCGGCCAACCGGAAGTTGGCCCTTGGTGTCGGGACGGGCACCGCGGGCAGTCGCGCGATAGCTGGCGTGAAATCCCC
>DASVHW010000445.1 GCA_036382395.1 Candidatus Binatia bacterium
GAGTGAGCTTCGAGACGCGAAGTGACCGGAGCGCTGATCCATGTGGCTGACCCTTCTCGCCTTTCGTAACTCCATCGCCATCCTGATGCTGTCGCTGGCGATCACGGTGCTGGGCATCGTGTCGCTGCGCCGGCTGCCAGTCGATGTGTTTCCCAGCATCAACCTGCCCATCGTCCAGGTGGGCACGATCTACCCTGGTGCCGGCGTCAAGGACATGGAGAAGAGCATCACCTATCCGATCGAGAAGGCGGTCAGCTCCGTCAGTGACGTCGAACATGTCGAGTCGCGATCGAAGCAGGGCATCTCCGTCGTGCAGGTGTGGTTCAACTGGGGCGCCAACATCGACGCCGGCGAGGTCGAGGTGATCCAGAAGATCCAGGCAATCATGGCGGCGCTGCCGACCGGCGTGCAGCAGCCGTTCGTGGTCAAGTTCGACCTGTCCAACATCCCCGTCGTGCTGATCACGGTGTCGGGCGAGGGGTACGATGAGAAGCAACTCTACGATATCGCGTACAACACGATCGAACCGCAGCTCGAGCATTTGCCGCACGTGGCGTCGGCGAGTGTCGAGGGTGGCAAGATCCGCCAAATCACGGTCGACCTGGACCGTGACCAGATCCAGGGCAAGAGCATCAGCGTCCAGGACGCCGTCAACGCCATCGCCGATTCGAACCTGATCCTCGCCTCCGGCGACCTGAAGACCGGTACGCTCGATTACAACGTCTTCACCAACAACCAGTTCGAGATCGTCAAGCCGATGGAGGACATCGTCGTGAGAACGGCGAACGGCATTCCCATCCACCTCAAAGACGTCGGCCAGGTCAGCGACTCCTATCAGACTCAGACCTCGATCGTGCGCATGAACGGCGAGAAGGCCGTGTACCTCCGCGTCAACAAACAGCCCGGCAGCAACACGTTGGAAGTGGTCGATGGCGTCAAGCACGCCCTGCCTGACCTGCTCAACATTCCCAAGGGGCTGCAGCTCGGGTACTTCTTCGATCAGTCCACGTATATTCGCCAGTCCATCGACGCGCTGACGCACGAAGCGCTGCAGGGTTCGGTGCTGGCCTTTCTCGTGATCCTGGTGTTTCTGCAGAGCTTCACCTCGACTTTCATCATTTCGCTGGCCATTCCGCTGTCCATCCTGATGACCTTCATCTTCATGTACTTCGGCGGCCAGACCTTGAACGTGTTCACGCTCGGTGGTTTGGCGCTGGCCGTAGGGCGCCTGGTCGACGACTCGATCGTGGAGTTGGAGAACATCAATCGGCATCTGGCGATGGGGGCGTCGCGCCGACAGGCGGCACTGGACGCGGCGCGCGAGGTGGCGATGCCGATTCTCGCCTCCACCGTCACCACCATCGTGGTGTTCTTCCCGGTGGTCTTTCTCGTCGGTGCGGCAAAGTTGCTCTTCGTCCCGCTGACGCTGACAATTTCACTGGCGCTGGTGGCTTCGTTCTGGGTGTCGCGGACGGTGACGCCGCTGCTGTGCGCCAAACTGCTTCCGGAGCGTGGTGAGCACGGCAGGGGACGGCTGGCGCGCATGGGAGCGGCCTTCTTCGACCACGTCGACGACCTGTATCAGGCGGCTCTGGGGTGGGCCCTCAGCCACCGCCGCACGGTGATTGTCGGGACGCTGGCCGTATTCAGTCTGAGCCTGTTGCTCGTGCCGCTGATCGGGTCTGAGTTTTTCCCCGTCACCGATGAGAGCCAATTCCGCATGATGGTCAAGGCACCGGTCGGCACGCGCGTCGAAGAAACCGACCGTTTGGTGGCGCGCATCGAAGATGCCCTGAAGGCGAATCTGCCGGAGCGCGATCGACGGGCCATCATTTCGAGCATCGGCCTGCCGTCCACTACGGCCTCGGTGTACAGCCCGAACACCGGACCACACTCCGCCAACATCCAGGTCGACCTCACCAGCCCTGAGGAGCGAGACAAGAGTACGGAAGAGATCGTCGCCGAGTTGCGGCCGAAGATCGCCAGCCAATTTCCCGGCGTGGCGATGTACTTCGACCCGGGCGGGATCGTGAAGCGGGTGCTGAACTTCGGCTCCGCCGCCCCGGTCGACGTCGAGATGATGGGCTACGATCTCACGACGGCGCGTGAGTTGACGCAGCAGGTCCGCCGGATCATGAGCGGCATGCAAGGGCTGGCGGATCTCCAGGTCAGTCGCGAGGAAGATTACCCCGAGCTGGACGTCGTCGTCGACCGCGAAAAGGCGGCGCTCTTGGGTATGTCCGAACGCCAGATCGCCAACGCGGTGCTTTTTTCGCTGTCCAGCAATGTGTCCAGCACCCCGTCGCTCTTCACCGATCCCGTCACCGGCAACGAGTACAACATCGTGGTGCAGCTGGCGGAGCGCTTCCGCAGTGAGCCGGCCGACCTGGAAAATCTCTTCGTCACCCGCGACCACAGCGTGCCAATCCTGCTCAAGAACGTGGCCACGGTGCAGCGCGGTTCGGGACCGGTCGAACTGGATCGCAAGTTTCAGCAGCGGATCGTGCACGTGACGGCCAACCCCGCCGGTCGCGATCTGGGCAGCATCTCGGAGGAGCTGGAGCGCCACTTCGGCGAGCTGAAGACCCCGCCCGGGTTCGAGTTGCGACTCGGTGGTCAGACGCGCCAGCAACGCGAAACCTTTCAGAGCCTGCGCTTCAGCATGGCCCTGGCGCTGATGTTGGTATACATGGTGCTGGCCTCGCAGTTCCGCTCGCTCCTAGATCCGCTCGTCATCATGGTCTCGGTGCCCCTGGGGCTCACCGGCGTGCTGTGGGCGCTGTTCCTCACCCGGACCACCCTGTCGACGACGTCCTTCATGGGCGTGATCATGATGGTCGGCATCGTCGTCAGCAACGGCGTGCTGCTGGTGGACTACACCAACGTGCTGCGCCGGCGTGGCCTGGCGCTGCACGACGCGGTGATCACCGCGGGGCGCACGCGGTTGCGCCCGATCCTGATGACGACGCTGGCGACGGTCTTTGGCCTGCTGCCGATGGCGCTGGGCTGGGCGGTGGGCAGTGAAACCAACGCTCCTCTGGCGCGCGCGGTGCTCGGCGGCCTGATTGTAGCCACGGTGCTCACGTTGCTCTTCATCCCCACCCTCTATACCGTCATCGAAGAGCGCTTTCATCGCGACCTCGGCGCTCAGGAGGAATGAGGCGGTCAGGATGTAAATCGCATTACGGGCGAGGTGGGCAAATGGCGCATCTTGAAGTCGGGCTGTCTGATGAGCGGCGGTACCTGGTTACGGACGAGATCACGGCCGCTACCGTCTGTGCGCGCAATCACCCGTAGCCCATGCAGATGCCGGAGGTGTGGTCGACGCCGGACATGATCGGCAAGATGGAGGTGGTTGCGGCTGCGCTCGTCGCGCCTCACCTCGGTGCGGCACAGATCACGGTTGGCGCCCGCAACGAGGTCAGTCATCTGACTGCAACTCCCACGGGGGTCGAAGTCCGCGTGGGCGCGACGCTGACGCAGATCGACGGCCGCAAACTCGTCTTTGCCGTCGAAGCCTTCGACCATAAGGAAAAGGTGGGAGAGGGGATACACATCCGGTACATCGTGGATCGGCACAAGTTTCAGAGCCGCCTGGTGGAGAAGCGGATGTGAGCGGCGTCGGCGCGGGTAGCGGCGGGGCGCTCGGCGGGCGGAACCAGATCAACAATCAGTTGCGTATCAGCAGTTGCGTATTGTGGACTTGTCGCCGGACACCTAGGGTGTCTCAAGGGGCAGAGAGGGCCCGCCTGCAATTGCATTGGAGCACCGATGAAATCGGTTGGTGAAAACGCAATGCCTATCCCGCCGGTCATTCGGGTGCTGTTGGTCGAGGACAACCCGGCCGACGCGCGATTCATCCGGACGATGATCGACGACGCTCGGCGGAGCGCGACGAACTCGACGCGATTCGAGCTGCGGCGCGTTGAGCGGCTGTCGACTGCCGTCGAGCATCTGTTGCACGAGGCGGTCGATGTGGTTCTGCTCGACCTGTCGTTGCCCGACAGCCAGGGATTGGAGACGCTCGTCGGGGTGTGCACGGCGGCCTCGGAAGTGCCGGTTGTCGTGCTCACCGGCCTCGATGACGAGGCGACCGCGATGCATGCGGTGCACGCCGGCGCGCAGGACTACCTCGTCAAGGGGGAAATCGATCGACATTTGTTGGTGCGCTCGATGCGCTATGCCATGGAGCGTCAGCGGCTGAGAGCCCAAGCCGCGCAGGAAGCGTGCCTGGCTGGTGCCCTGGCGGAGATCGGACGCGAGATGATTTCATCACTCAGCACTCCGGTTCTCCTCGACCGGCTGTGCCGCCTCACCGCCAGCGCGCTCGGGTGTGACTTCAGCCACACGTGGCTGTGGCAGCCGAAGGAGAAAGCGTACGCGCCGGTTGCGGGCCACGGGTTTACCCCCGAGCAATGGGAGTCGCTGCGGCTGATCAGGATGCCGCGCGCAATGGTCGAGCAACTCCGCACTGAAGACGTCGTGCAGGTGGTAATGGTCGATCATCCCGATGGCATAATCACGGCCATCGCGCGGCAGTTCGGCGTCACGGTGGTGTTGTACGGAGCCCTTCGCCGCGGCGGCGAGCTGATAGGCATGCAGACTTCTGGATACTTCGGGAGACGGGAGCCATTGAGTTCGGAACAGCTGCGTCTCGCCCGGGGCGTGGCGTCGCTAGCGTCGATGGCGTTGGAGAATGCCCGCCTGTTCGAGCAGCTGGAGCACGCCAACCGTATCAAGTCGAACTTCGTGGCGACGATGTCGCATGAGCTGCGCACGCCGCTCAACACCGTCATGGGCTATACGGAGTTGCTGCTGGAGGGCAATTTTGGCGACCTGCAGCCGCAGCAGATTGCCACCATGAAATCCGTGTACCGCAGTGCGGAAGAGCTGCGGGATGTCATCAGTGCGGCGCTGGACCTCAGCCGCCTCGAGGCCGGGCCCGCGCCGTTGGAGCTGCAGGAGGTCTCGCTGGCCGAGTTGATCCACGATGTCGCGACGGAGATGCGCGCGCAGTATGCGAAAGCAGACGTGCGGCTAGTCTCTGAGTGCGCAACGGATCTACCGCCTATCCAGACCGATCGGGTGAAGCTGAAGATGGTGCTCAAGAACCTGGTGGGCAACGCCATGAAGTTCACCGAGCGGGGAACGGTCACCGTGGGCGCTCGCAGGCGCGACGCTGGCATCGAAGTCAGCTGCAGCGACACCGGTATTGGCGTCCCGCCAGAGGCACAGCTGGCAATATTCGATCCTTTCCGGCAGGCCGACGAATCGATTGCGGCGCGCTACGGCGGGGCGGGGCTCGGGCTGTACATCGTGCGCCGGCTTCTCGAGATGCTCGGCGGTACGGTAGCGGTGGAAAGCGAAGTGGGCCGCGGTTCCACCTTCCGGGTGTGGATTCCGCTTGTGGCCAAGAGTGTGACCTAGGCGCGACGCCGAGAGCCCTTGCTTCCGTACCGACAGGGCGATAGGAGGAGCGCGAGGATCCTGCGTGATGAAATGACCACCTGGCTTTCCACTGGCTACGTGCTTGGCCTCGGGTTGGTGTTGGGGATCAAGCACGCGCTCGATGCCGATCACCTCGCGGCGATTTCCGCCATCGTGAGCGAACGCAAGAGTATCCTCAGCTCCTGCTGGATCGGTGCGCTGTGGGGTATCGGCCACAGCGCTGCGCTGCTGGTAGCCGGCGTGGCGGTCATTTTGCTGCACGTCAGGCTGGGTCCGAAGACGGCGCTGATGCTCGAGTTTTGCGTCGCCGTGATGCTCGTGGGCTTAGGCGCCAACGTCCTGCGGAAGCTGGTGCGCGGCGGCACGCTGCACCTGCACCCGCACCGCCACGGCGTCCGCTTGCACCTCCATCCTCACCTGCACTTCGGCGCAGAAGAGGTCGCGTCGAATATGCATCACTTTTCCCGCGTCGGGGCTCGACCAATGCTGGTAGGGATGGTCCACGGCTTGGCCGGGAGCGCCGCACTCATGCTGCTCGTTCTGGCCACCATTCCTTCCCCGCTCGAGGGGTTGGCGTACCTGGTAGTCTTCGGCATCGGCTCCACCGCTGGCATGCTCTGTATGAGTGCGCTGATCGGGCTGCCGTTCCATCTCACGGCAAACTATTTCGAGCCTGCCGACGTCGCGGTACGTGCCCTGGCGGGTCTGTTCAGCCTCGCGCTCGGCGTGCTGATGGCCTATCGCATCGGCTTCGTGGACGGTTTATTTCTGTGAACCGATGCGCGTGGCTCTCTCCAACGGGCGAGAGGAAGCGCTTGACCGACCTCAAATCAAATCTTCGTACTCGTCGGGCGGCAACAAATCTTCCAGCTCGGATTCGCTTTCGAGCTTGATCTCAATCAACCATCCCTCGTGGTAAGGGTCCTCGTTCACCAGCTCCGGGTGCTCCTCGATATCGGCGTTGACCGCAGTCACTGTACCGCTCACCGGAGCGGTCAATTCCTGCACCGTTCGGACGGATTCCAACTCGCCGAAGGTGTCACCGCGTTCCACGGATTCACCGACCTCAGGCAACTCGACGGCGATGATTTCGCCCAGCTTGTTCTGCCCGTAGTCCGATAAGCCGAGCTGTGCCCGCCCGTCCTCGATGCGGAGCCAGAGGTGATCGTCAGTGAAGCGCAGGAGCGTCTCCGCCGTGCGCGCTTGTTTCCCTCGTTTCGGTTGTGCCACGACTGTGCTCATACCGGTCTCAATTTCTCCCTGTCAAGCCCCCGGGCGGTTACGCGGCGCGGCGATAGGATTAGCTTGAATCCGCGTCGACCAATCTTTAGCATCGTGATCTATGAGTGCTCGCGAGCGGTTGTTGTAGCGGCGCAGCATGCTGCGTTCCTACCTGAACGAATCCCATGACCGTTTCCGTCATCGTTCCGGTCCTGAATGAGGAGGGCGGGATCGGCGAAACCTTGCGCCGCGCACGGCAGTCGAGGGTGCGCGAAATCATCGTGGTGGACGGCGGCAGCACGGATCAGACCCGTGCTGTGGCGCAGCCACTTGCCGATCGAGTGCTGTCGGCGCCGCGCGGCCGCGCGGCACAGATGAACGCCGGCGCGGAACGCGCCAACGGGGACATCCTGCTGTTCTTGCATGCCGACACGCTGGTGCCCGAGGGGTTCGCCGCGGCCGTGACCGCAGCGTGTAAAGCGCCGGGAGTGGTTGGCGGGCGTTTCGATGTGGACCTGACGCCGTCGACCCCGTTGCTGCGGCTGACCGGTGAACTGATGAACTGGCGCTCCCGGCTCAGCCGCATCGCCACCGGCGATCAAGCCATGTTCGTTCGGCGTGACGTCTTCGAGCGCATGGGCGGCTACGCCAATATTCCGCTGATGGAGGATGTCGAGCTGAGCCGGCGCTTGAAAGACGCCGGACGCATCGCCTGTCTGCGCCAGCGCGTCACCACCTCCGCCCGCCGCTGGCAGGCCCACGGCGTCATGAAAACCATCCTGCTGATGTGGAAACTGCGCGCCTTGTACTTCTTCGGTGTCTCGCCGGTACGCCTGCGACGGCTCTACGACGACGCCAGATGAGCAGGGGTTGGGGACCAGTCCCCAGCCTCCAGTCCCGCTTCTCTCACGCCGTGTTTGGCGTTGCCGGTGGCGCCCCGGGCAGCAGGCGCAGTTCGTCGGGGAACTTCTCGATCTCCTTGACGAGCCGATCGAGCTGCTTACAGGTGTCCCGCATGTACTCGTAGAGATGCTTGTGGAGGAGCGCGAAGGTGATGGCGTCACGCATGGCCCGCGGGCGGCGGAGCGCGGTCTCGGCCAGCAGCGACAGCGTCAGCCAGGCGCGGCCCGGCGAGGCACGCAGGATGCAGGTCCACAGGACCCGGAAGAAGATGCCGATGTCCTGCCCGCTGGCGACAAGATGCGTCTGGAATTGCGTGCCCCGATTGAGGATGAGTTGCATCGAGCGTCGCCGGTAATGGCGATAGCTGTACAGCCGCTGTAGGAGGCGCTTGTATCCCTGATAGAGCTGCACGCGCGTCATCCCCTGCGGAATGACGTTGGTGAACACGAACTGATCGCCGACCGATTCGGCGATCAGGCGGCCCGCCTGTTGTAAACGCTGGTACAGCGGCGTCTTCGGTATGGCGTTGAGCAGGCCGGTCATTGAAATCGGGATGCGCGCTTCCTGGATGAAGCGGAACTGCTCGTCGAAGATGGACGGGTCGTCATGATCGAAGCCCACGATCATGCCGGCCATGACCTCCATCCCGGCCTGCTGGATGCGGTGCACCGAGTCGAGCAGGCTGCCGCGCAGATTCTGCATCTTGTGCGTTTCCTGCAGACTGGCGGCGCGCGGTGTCTCGATGCCGACGAAGATGGTCGTGAAGTTGGCCTGACGCATGAGGTGCAGCAACTCGTCGTCCTGCGCAATGTTCAGCGTCACCTCGGTCATGAACTCGATGGGGTAGTGGTGGGCTTGCTGCCACTCGGTGAGGGCGCGCAGCAGGTACTTGGCTTCCTTCTTGTTGCCGATGAAGTTGTCGTCGACCACGAAGATGTTGTGGATGCCGAGGTGGTGGAGATTCTGCACCTCTGCCATCACTTGCGGCACCGACTTGGTGCGGGGGCGCCGCCCGTACATGACGATGATGTCGCAGAACTCGCAGTTGAACGGGCAGCCGCGGGCGAACTGGATGGTCATGGTGCGGTACTTGTCGACTTTCAGCAAATCGAAGCGGGGCACGGGCGAGTCGTGCATGCTCGGCTTCTCGTCCTGGTGATACTCCGCTTGCCAAGTGCCGGCTTGGTAATCCTTCAGGAACTGCGGCCAGGTGTACTCCGCCTCATCGACGAAGATGACGTCGACCTTGCCGCGCAGCTCTTCGGGGCAGAGCGAGGCGAACGGTCCACCGACGACAACCAACTTCCCGCGCCGGCGGAACTCGGCGGCCATCTCGAAGATGCGCTGCTTGTGGACGACGTAGCCCGTCAGGCCGATGATGTCGGCGTCGGTGTCGAAGTCAACCCGCTCGACGTTCTCGTCGCACAGCACGACCTCGTGCTCCGACGGCGTGATGCCCGCCACCGTCGGCAGGGAAAGGTTCGGAAAGACGCATTTCTTTCGCAGGCTCGGCAGGATGCGGTCGAACGTCCAAAACGACTCGGGATTCTTCGGTGCGACCAGGTATATCTTCATGGCTTCCCGCCTTCATGGTCAAGCAGGGCGCCATGCAGCAGACGCACTGAAGACCGGGCCGATGTTTCTAACCTGCTGCCTTTCTACTGCACTTCCGGCGGCGTTGCTAGGAGGGGTCAGAAAAAAGTGGAACTCCGCCATGCACAACTACTTAGGTGGTCCAGCTTGCCCCCTGGTGTGTTTGCAGTGGGCCACCGAACTGAATCAGACAGACCAGCGGGCCTGTTTGGCGCAGGCCGTTGAGCGGTTGGGCCGCATTGCCGATGCGGACAAAGCGGCAAGGAACTCTTGGGTGACACCCATCTCTATCATCCGAATTGCTGACCATACGTCAGAGGGCACTGTAACCTGCGGTGGGAAGCAGGCCTCCTGCTTGACCGCACGATAGGGCGAGTGTTGATTTCATAGATCTCTCTATCTGCACAGGCGTTGACAAGTTGAACTATAAGGCGCAATCGGTTGGTTGTCTAAGGGAGGAAAGTTTGATGCATCCTCTCCCGCTCTGCCTCACGACGCGGCAACGGTTCTCGTTCACCAGTTACGTGCCACCCGAACCACCCGGCGCTCTCTGTGCGTTCCGTAATCCGGTGAGCATTGTTGTTCTGCTCGTTCCACTACTGCTAGTGGCTTGTGGCGGGAACCATAGCGGTGCGCCCGCAGGAGAACGCGTCTCTTACACGCTGACGCCAGGGAGCCAGATTGTTTTCTCACCACCGCCTCCCATCAAAGCGCCGACCATAGTGCAGCCGCTCTCAGGTACCTTCACCGTGGTCCGGGGGGCTGTCCCTGGACCAAATGCGCTTCTCCACTTCTCCGTCACGAGCTTTCGCTTTCAAAGCTCAGATTTCACCATCGGCGGCAATACAGGGTCCATCGACGCGTCGACGATTCCGATCCCACTTCAAGCTCAGATGTCCGCGACCGTGTCCATCAATGGCCGGTCCGTTGAACTCAACGGCAGCGGGCCGTTCGAGAGCAGCACCGATCCCCCCGCATTCCGGGATCTCGAAGTGTGCGGAGCGGAGGGAGAGTCCGCTGTGACCTGCGATGAGATCCACTCGGGCGCTGGTGGGTATAGCTTGCTGCTGTTTGCGGTGCCGAACAACTTTATGTCGCACTGAAGCGAAAGGAGGCGCGATGGTCTCGAAGCTGAGAGAGGTCGAGATTTTCCGCGAGTTCACCGCCGCAAACTTGCGCGCGCTGGAGGCGAAGGCCCAGCCAGTAATGCTCGACAACGGACAAATGGTGTTCCGGGCCGGTG
>DASVHW010000446.1 GCA_036382395.1 Candidatus Binatia bacterium
GCGGTGATCTCGCTGGCGGTGGGCCCATCATAGAAGTCGACGATGACCAGCGCGGCATGCTCGTCGTCGCTGACGACCGTGCCCTTGAAGAGCGGCTCCTGACGGTAGCGGTCACGCAGGGCCGCTATCGCCGCCTCGTCCGGCGGCACTTCCTTCATCAAGTAATCAACCGTGAGAACGCCGCCACGGTCCTCCGGCACGCGCACGTAGGGGGAAGAAAGGCTCACCACGTTCTGACGGATGATGCCGTGGGCATTGAGAAGCTCGTCGGTGACGTCGTGGACCATCTGCAGCACATCCCGCCGCCAGATGGTGCCCGATTTCGGCACCAGCGCGATGGCAACCAGGTTCTTGCCGCCAAACTCCTTACGAATTTTCCGGTCCACCACGATGTACGGGTGATCCGGCGGCACCTGCTGGTCGGGGTCGAGGTCCACCACGAGGCGCCCTATCCCTGAGGCGATGATCGCCGCGGCAACAAGACATGCCGCCAGCACGAGCCAGGCACGGCGCGCGATAAACTCGGCGTACCGCCTCAAGAAACCATCCATCGAGTCAAGTCTAATTCACCGACGCGCAACCGTAAACTCGGCGCTCGGGAGCCACGGACGGACCGCCCAGGAGCTTTTTCGGCCTCGGCTTCCGGGTGGATGCCCCGGTGTGGCCCGATTGCCAACTCCATCGGCCCTGGCCAAGAATGAGCCCCAGTGCGACAAGAGTGAGCAAGCTGATGACGCCCAAGAGGTTGCCCACGGAAGCGGGTTGGGCAAAGGTGACGGAGGCAACGCCATCGCTGTTGAGGAACCATCCCGGTAGGGTCGCGAACATGATCTTCTCCCTTTTCTAGCTACCATGACCAATCCTAGGCACGGGGGGGTCAGCCAACAATCAGTCGGAAGGCTCATTTTGCGGAGTTCGGAAGCACTAGTACTTCGGCTTTGAAGACCCCGTACGAAAGGGCTATTGCAGAGCGGCAAGTTTGGCCGATGCTGGCTGCTGAGCGCGTATCTGCTCCGCAGATGAGGCGTTCGAAAGACCGTTGTCGAGAGGTGAAAACGTGGCGCGCGAGAAAATTGGAGTGATCATCGTCGACGATCATCCCATCTTCCGGGACGGTCTGCGGCAATGCCTCGAGGCCCGTCCGGAGCTGCAGCTGATGGCCGCGGTCGGCAGCGGCGAGGAAATGTGGCATGCCATTGGCGAACACGGGAGCCCGCACATCGTGTTGATGGATGTCGAGATGCCCGGTCAAGGTGGCATCGAACTCACGCAGCTGCTGCACGAACGGTATCCGG
Organism: Candidatus Binatia bacterium; assembly: GCA_036382395.1. NCBI lineage: Bacteria > Candidatus Binatota > Binatia (SeqCode) > Binatia bacterium. The sequence continues at coordinate 1,296 of DASVHW010000446.1, forward strand.
ACATCCGCGTGGTCATGCTCACGGCGTTCTCCGACTCGGAACGTGTTTTCGCGGCGCTGAAGGCGGGGGCGGTCGGTTATCTTCTGAAGAACGCTCCCCCGGGGGAGATCTGCGCTGCCGTGGAGCGAGCCGCGCAAGGCGAGCCGATGCTCTCCGGAGAAATCGCCGGGCGCGTCTTGCGGGAGTTCGAGCGCGAGCGTCAAGAGGACCGCTATCGCGAGCAGCTGGCGGGCCTCACGCCGCGCGAGGAGGAGATCCTCAAGCTGCTGGCGACGGGCGAGTCGAACCGCGAAATCGGCAAACGTCTCTTCATCAGCGAGCAGACGGTGAAGAACCACGTCGCCAGCATTTTTCGCAAGCTGCAGGTGAATGACCGTACGAAGGCGGCGCTGCTCGCCGTGAAGTTCGGCCTGGGCGGCAAGGACACGCGGTGAAAACGATCGGGCGCCTGGCTCTCCGTACGCTGGTGATTCTTGCCGGCAGCGGTGTTGCGGTTGCCAGCCTCTTGTCTTTTCGGGCCGCAGACTGGCCCATCTACGCGGTGTTTCTGATCGTCTCCGTTCTCCTGTTCCTGCCGTACGTCGAGGTGCTGCCCACGGTCGCACTGCCCATCCCGGAGATGGCGGCAACAATCGGTTTTCTCTACATCGGCGGCCTGCCGATCATTCTCTTGCGGAACATCGCCCCGCTTTTCATGCGGGTGTTGCGCGGGATACTGCCGGAACGCTGGAAGGAACGCTTGCCGCAGCTGCGCTCCGCGGCACCGACGGTGCGCCGTGAATTCTTTGCGGTTGGTTGGCGAGCGGACACTGAGGTGAACGCCGGCGCCGCCGCCGAGTGGGCGGCGTTCACCTTGGGCATGGGGATCCGTTGGTGGATCGTGTCTAGGTTGGTGCCACACGCGTTGCCGGTAGGCGCCTCAGGCGCCATGGTCGTGGCGGAAGCGGGAGGATACGTCACCTGGGGGCTGCTCTCCATCCTGCCGATCTATCCCGACCGCCCCCTTTTGGCGTTGTCGTCCGGGGGGAAGCTGCGGGCGGCGTTGACCGATATCGGCCTCATCGTGGTGCTGGCCCTGACGCCCTTCGTGTTTCTCATCGCCTACGGATTCCGCGCCCACGGGCTGTCCGGGGCTGCGGGCTGGTCACTCTCGGCGCTCGGCCTGCACTTCATGCTCAAACGGCTGAACGAACGCCGACTGATGGTGGAAGAGCAGAACCGCCGCCTGGGAAGCCTCAACCGGGAGTTGGAGCATCGGGAGCGGCTTTCCGCCATCGGCAAGATGTCGTCTGTGGTCTCGCACCAGATCCTGCAGCAGCTCGGCGTCATCGGGATCTATGCCGACCTGATTCGTAACGCCGATCCCGAAGGCGACCCCCCGGTGGTGCTGGCGCAGGCGCGTCACAACGCCGCCGCAATCGAAGTCGCGTTGCACGACGTCAACCGGGTGCTCACCGACTTGCTGGTGTTCAGCAAGGACCTGCGCCTCAATCTCTACGAGCATCCGCTGGCTCGCGTCATCGAGGAATGCCTCGACGAGTGCCGCGCCGAGGCGAGGGAGCACGGTATTTCGCTGCGCGCCGACTGCCCGCCGGGGATCAGCCTCATGCTGGACAAGCTCAAGATGAAGCAGGCCATCACCAACGTCGTGCGCAACGCGGTGGAGGCCTCGCAGCCAGCGGGTGAGGTGGCGGTGCGGGCTACGGTCCGCAACGGCAGAGTCGAGGTCACGATCTCAGACCAGGGCCCGGGCGTCCCCGAACGGGATCGAGACGCGGTGTTCACACCGTTCTTCACCACCAAGGATCACGGCACCGGCTTGGGCCTTGCGATTGCGCGGGAGTTCACCGAGGCGCACGGCGGACAGCTCGACGTGGAGGGCCCCAAGGGCACCGCGGGCGCAACCTTCGTGTTCACGCTGCCGCTCAAACGTCCTTAGAATGCTCCGCATCACGCGCGGTTCGGGCGGTAACGCGGCGGCAGTATGATGAGCAGGGCTACCGCCCAGATCCCGAGGAGGAAGCCGAGCACGGCCCACAGCTTCTTCGAGTAGCCACTGTTGTGAGCAAAGAGCCAGCACATGATGCTGTCGCAGACGTGGATGAGTACGACCGTCCGCACCAGGACGCTGGGTTCGATGTGTGAGGACAACCACCGCAAACCAGTGAAATAGCCGAGTATCACATCCCACGACACGGCAGGCTCCGGGAAACACGTGAGTCGGGCTCGTGGGTCGTGTTCAAAAAGAGCGGACAGAGAGCGTGGTCCGTCATGTCTTCCCCGAACGAACACGATTCACGAACATGATCCACGATTGGTTGACGGCTCCACGACTGACTCACTATAGTGAAACACTATGCCTGCCAAGTCCCACGATGATCATGGTAACATTTTACAGTGGCTCTTCGAACGCGGTGAGGAAACATTCGCCCAGGTGGTGCAAGACCTGGTCGGCGGCCGCGGGCTCTCCGACGGATTGTCGAAGATGATCGACCAAGCCGCGAAAACCAAGGGGCGCATGGACAAGAACGTCGAGGTGCTGCTCCACCTGCTCAACCTCCCCTCGCGAACCGACTACCACAAGCTCTTGGTCAAAGTGGAGCATCTGCAAGGCAGCCTGGTCAATCTCAGCATGAAGCTTGACCGGCTCCTGGCGGCGCAGGACAAAATCAAAAAGAGTGAAAAGCGTAAAGCGGAGAGCCGAAAGCCAGAAGACACATGAGCAGGCAGCGCCTCAGACCGACGAGGCGTGCGCATATCGCAGATCGCATATGGCCGAGAACCAGAAGCCATCAGCCATATGCCATAGGCCACTCTGAGCTGCTTTACAGCAGCAGCCGCGCAAACCGCTCTAATCCCGCCAGGGTGGTCGGTGCGACGGTCACGGCCGGCACAACCGCCAGCAAGGGCGCCCCGGTTTCCCCCTGCAATTTCCGTAGGGTGCGGCGGTCGCGTTGGGACAGCTCCTGCAACTCGCGGTAGTTGCGTAGCAGCTTCGACCGCAGCCGCTCATCCCATGCGGCCGTCGGTACTGTCTCTTCGTCAAGACGCGGGAAGGCCAGCACCCGGTTCGCCACGATGCCGGCCACCGGAAACCCACCGTCAGTCAGCTCGCGATGAAAGCTGATCGCCGTCTCGACGGTATGCGGCTCGGGCGTCGTCACCAAGACAAATGCCGTGCTGGGAGCGCGCAGCAGACGGCTCACTTCCTCGGCGCGCGTGTGAAAGCCCTCAATCATGTGCTCGAAACCAGCGGCCAAGTCGGCCAGGTCATGGAGCAGATGGAGCCCGGTCCAACGCTGCAGCGCCTTCAGCAGTGGGAAGAGCGCCACACGTGCCACACTCGACGGGGCTCCCGAGAGCAGCGCGGCGGGAGCCTGTAGCAAGCTCACGGCGCGTGAGGCCAAGAGATTGGTGACGCGATTGGGGGCGGCCAGCAGGTCGCGGGCGTGCGCGCTCGGTGGGGTATCGACGACGAGCACCTGGTAGCGATGCAGGTGCAGCAGCTCATGCAGTTTCTCCATCGCCATGTACTCCGCCGAACCGGCAAGTTCATTCGACAACTCCTGGTACAAGCGGTTGGCCAAGATGCGTGCAGACACAGCCGGGTTCGGCGCGAAGCGCTCGATCAGCGCATCGAAGGTCCGCTTCGTATCCAAGGCCAGCGCGTCGAAGTGGACCGAGTCGACTGCCACCGATTGTGGCTCCATCGACAAGCCGTCCAGACCCAGCGCATCCTTCAGCCGGCGCGCCGGGTCCACCGTAATGACAGCCGTGCGCCGTCTCCGCAGAGCGCCGGCAAGGGCCAGGGCCGCCGCGGTGGTGGTCTTCCCCACCCCCCCGGCGCCGACGCAGATCACCAGCCGCTTGCGGAAGAGACTTTCAATGGTCGCCATGCGTATCGTGACCCGTTCGGTGTTTTTCGCTTTCAGCTTTCGGCTTTCGACTGTCATCGACCGGTTCCAGAACGGCCTTTCCCAGCCTGCGGCCAAACCGTTCGAGGTCGGCGGCACGCACGTCGGCAGTGAACAACTGGCGCAAGAGAATCGGGCTCGCACCGAGAGCGCGGCGCAGGTGCGCCACGTGCCGCTCGGCCTCGCGCCGGTAGGCGATGGTGAACCGTGCCGCGGCCAGCAACGGAGCAGCCGCACCGTCCAACTCGCCGTTCTGCTCGATCAAGTGCGCTTCGGTTGCCGAGAAATGTCGCGGGAAGACGCGGTTGATGATCGGCCGCGCCACGCGCAGCGTCAGATCGCCTTCGAGCACTTGCTGCGTTTCGATCGTCTCACGCACCGACATCTCTTCCGGCAGGCTGACGAGGACCACCTGCGTCCGCGCATGGTCCCCCAACAACGCCAGCAGCCGGCGCGCCGTTTTCCCCAGCGGCCCGCCCGGCACCATCGTGGCCAGTGCCCGCGGCGTGCGCAGCATCTTCAGCGCATGGCCGGTGGACGGGCCATCGACGATGATCACCTCATACCCGCGCCGTCGCACACCGAAGCCCGGCTCAATCCAACCCAGCAACTTCTCCAACAGCAGGAACTCCGTGATTCCCGGCGCGGCAGCGGTCAGAGCGTTGAACGTCTGGCTGGCCAACAGCCGCTTTGAGAGCATTGGGAAGCGGAGCAGGCCTGAAAAGTACCCTTCCACCAACTGCCGGGCATCAATGCGAACGGCATCGAGACCGGCCCGCAGGCGTCGAGGGGCAGGCCCCAGCGCATGGTAGCCGAACAGGTAGGCCAGCCGGCCATCAGTCGCCGTCTCGACGATCAGCGTCCGATGGCCCAAGCCGGCGGCGTATTGGCCGAGCGCAGCGGCCACCGTCGTCTTGCCCACACCACCCTTGCCGGTCACGAAGAGAAGGCGTGCTGCCTGCATTGACGGCATTCTAGCGACTGTGGTGCGCCGCAACAATGAGAGACGTGATGGGTGAGTAATGCCTCAGTCTCGGTGGCGCCTGGCCTTTCGGACGATGAATCGTCCCGCCAATCGAGACTCCCTCTCCCACGCATCAGCTCAGCGCGGGAGAGGGTTGGGGTGAGGGTACAAGCCGCGTCAGGCTGGCGCCCTCACCCTCCCCTCTCCCACGCGGAAAAAACGCGCGGGAGAGGACACCAAGCCACAACACCGAGACTGAGGGGTTACATGGGTGAGGCGTGACGCGTGATTCGTCAGCATCGGGCAGTTGAAGTGACACATCACTAACCAGTTGACGCCGTTCGTCAGTCGTGACTAGTCACCCGGGCGGGGATGCCCGAAGCCGAATCACGCGTCACATTGAAAGGACCTTCGATGGCGAATCACATTCTAGCGATTGATCAAGGGACCACCGGCACCACCGCCATGATCTTCGACGCCTCGGGTCGGGTGCGCAGCCGCGGCTACTCCGAGTTTCGCCAGTATTACCCGCGCCCGGGCTGGGTCGAGCATGATGCGGAAGAGATCTGGCGCGTGACGCAGCGGGTGATCGGCATCACGCTGCGAGCGGCGCGTCTG
>DASVHW010000447.1 GCA_036382395.1 Candidatus Binatia bacterium
ACTCAATCGTTCCATGATCCAACCGAGCCAGGCGTGGCCGGTCACCGGGATGACGCTGCGGTTTTTCTCCACCCCACGCAGCACGATCTGGGCGCAGCGCGCGGGCGGCAGCGGCGTCGGCGCCAGGGCGAGCAGGCGCTCGCGATCGATCGGCAGGCGCAACTCCGTGACACGCAAGATCGGGGTGTTGATGAAACCCGGGCAGACCACGGTCACCATCACCCCGCAGGCCGCCCCCTCCGCGCGCCCCGCGCTTCGCATAACGCCTGCCCGATTCCCGATGCCCCGCCCGTCACGACCGCAACCGCCCCTGCAAACGCGCTCATCTACGCACCTCCCCGCGGCCCTCCGCGGTCTGGCTCCGCTGGCCCGTATCTATCCGACATAGGAACATGGTCGCAACGCCGGCAACGACGCGGCTCAAGGTGAGCGCCACCGTCTTCGTCGGCAATCACACCTACGACGACGCACGCGGCCCGCTGCAAGATCGGCACGAAGGGAGTGGGATTGACCCGCGCATGCGAGGAACATTCCGAATGGCGATTTCTTGGCCAACAGGGGCGCCCTTGCAGCCTATACGAATGATCGTATAATCGAGCGATATGAAGGCGGTGCGTTTTGTCGGCACGGCTCGCGACGACTTGGCAGCGTTCCCGGAGTCAGCACGTCGACGCGCCGGGTACGAGTTGTTCATGGTACAAGTGGGGCGCGAGCCCGCAGATTTCAAGCCGGTACCCGGAGTGGGGCCGGGTGTCTACGAGATTCGCGTGCGGGACGAAGCGGGCGCATTCCGCGTGATCTACGTGGCCAAATTCGAGACCGCGGTCTACGTACTGCACGCCTTCCAGAAAAAGACTCGGAAAACGCCACGGGTGGACGTAGAACTGGCAGCGAGGCGTTACCGAATGATCGGAGAGGACTCATGAAGAAGACCCACACACGCATCACACAGGGGAGTGGCAATGTGTTTCTCGATCTCGGTTTCCCGCCGCACGAGGCGGTTGTCATGCTGCTCCGTTGTGAGCTGGCTGAGGCATTACGCCAATGGATGGCCCGCGAGGGTTTGACCCAAACGCAAGCGGCCAAGCGTCTCGGTGTGGCGCAACCGCGCATCTCTGAGATTGCACGCAACAAGGTCGACAAGCTCTCGCTCGACTACCTGGTGGGCTTGTGCGCAAAGGCGGGCGTGTCGGTCGCAGTGAAATTGGCGGCGTAGTCCGCTGGGGCCGATCAGGCCGCTCCAGGCGACGGCGAATAGCGCGCCGCGCCTGAGCGGCACGACGTTGAGGCTGCTCAGACAATCGCCTCCATCCTGACCTTCCCCCGTTGCCGGAAGTGGCAACAGGGGAAGGGACCCAAGCGGGCGCCGGGCTTCATTTTCATGGCGCACGGGTGAACGGAGTTCATGACTGCCGTAGAAACACTCCGCGCGCCCAGGTAAATCAGAGTCTCGCGGGTATCGACCGATGCCCGGACGGTTGATGTGGTGGGGAGGGGGCGAATGGCGCGGTACAAGCCGTACAACCTGAAGCAGGACAAGCTGATCCCGCTGTCGTACGCGCATCAGGTGATGCCGGGCTCGTCCGAGTACGCGCTCAACGAGATCGCCGAGCAGCATCTGGATCGTGTTTGCGAACGCCCACCTGCGGCAGACCCTTGCTTCGATCGGCAGGGTGAGGTCTAAGACCGGTGGCGATGGGGTCCAGCGATGTCCGCGAACAGCGTCTGCGTTTACGCGACGGGCGTGCCGTCGGTGTGGTTGAACGCGGTGACCTCAGCGGCAAGCCGGTGGTTCTGCTGCAGGGAACGCCGAGCTCCCGGCTGCTGCATCATCCGGACGATAGCATCGCGCGTTCGCTCGCGGCGCGGGTGATCACGATCGACCGGCCGGGTTTCGGGTTGTCGGATTTTCACCCCGGACGCACGCTGCTGGACTGGGCGGACGACGTGGCACAGGTCGCCGACCTGATGCGGATCGAGCCCTTCGCCGTCGTCGGCTTCTCGGGCGGCGGGCCGTACGTTGCAGCGTGTGCGTACCGGATTCCACAGCGGTTGACGCGCGCCATGGCCGTCGCCGGCGCCGGACCGGTCGACACCCCGGAAGCGACCGCCGCCATGACGCCGTTGCGCAAGGTGGGGATGGCAACCGCGGCGCATGCGCCGTGGCTGCTGCGGCCCGCTCTGTGGCTGCGCTTCCATCCCGGCCGCAACCCCGAACGCTTTTTCGACGAGTTCATGGCAGGCTTTCCCGCTTGCGATCGTGCCATCGTGGCCCAGGCGGAGATGCGCGCGATGCTGGTCGCAAACTATGCCGAAGCCGCGCGCCAAGGTGTCCGCGGCATCGCCTGGGAACTCCGCCTGTTCGCGCGCCCGTGGGGATTTCGGCTGCAGGACATCACCACCGAGTACCACCTGTGGCACGGGGAAGACGATGCCAGCACCCCGATTGCCATGGCGCGCGCCGTGAGCGCCGCCATTCCCAACTGCCGGGTGCGGTTCTTCCCCGGCGAAGGTCACATGCTGTTCCTGTCCCGCTGGCGCGAGATCCTGGAAGTTCTGGTGAGCTGAGAGCAATCCCCATTGCGCCGATCCCACGCCAGGCCTATGTCGGTCTTTGCACCCTGAACCGTCGACTGTTGACTGTCGACTTGAAAGGCGCCCGATGCCCGAGTTCACGCACAAACAGGTCGAGGCCAATGGCCTCAAGATGCACGTGGT
>DASVHW010000448.1 GCA_036382395.1 Candidatus Binatia bacterium
CAGCGCCATAGCGGGGATCGCAAGGCCGTCCGCCACCGAGCTTGAACGGAGGATGCGCCGGAGTGCTTGTAGGGTAGGGGACTTGATGCCTATGAAACGTGAATTCGGCAGGGACTTCAGGGGCGTGCTGAGCGCTTTGACTTGTGCGGGTGTTGACATGCCCGCACACGCAATCCGGACACCCGACTCGAGGCAACTGATCAGCGTACGCGCAATCTCGCTTTGCGTGTCGGGCCTCCCCCCGAGCACATGGAGATCGTCGATCAGCAGGACGTCGAGCTGGCGATACTCCCGACGGCGCTCGTCAAGGCGGTCCTGGCGCAGCGCCCGGACGAACTCATCCCTCAATTCCTCGGCCGTCTTGAGGGCGAGGTGGGTCGCTGGGGCCCGATCAATCACGGCGTTGCCGATCGAATGGAGGAGATGTGTCTTGCCGACGCCGGGCCGACCATAGAGCCCGATAAGACGCGGGGCAGTCGGGCGAGTTTCGGCAAAGGCCCAGCATGCCCGATGTGCCACGGCGGCCCCTGGCGTGATGACAAAGCGATCAAACGTGAAGTGTGGGTTGAGTTGCATCGATGCCTCGCGCGGCGTGTGGTCCTACGTCTTTCTCAACTCTTGTGGCAGATCCTACCACACGCGGAGAAGAGAACATCTCGCCTTTCAGCGCCTCGGTCAAAGGCTTCCCCAGATCCACCGCGGCGCCGTTCCGCTCCGCGAGCGCGCGGCTCGCCCGAATGCCCGGTGACGCACCCATCCGCGCCCCAGGCGCACCCAACTCACTGAACGATGTTTTGCCCGAAAATGGAAAACCCCGCGACTCACTGGAATCGCGGGGTTTTGTGAAGTTGCGGGGGGAGGATTTGAACCTCCGACCTTCGGGTTATGAGCCCGACGAGCTACCGGACTGCTCCACCCCGCTACACGAACCGGTGTGATGGATAGCGGCGCCCCAGAGGGAAGTCAACCGCAGAAATTCTGGTTCCGGTCGCACGCGTAGGGGCGACCGGCCGGTCGCCCCTACATCAGCCCAACCCAACGGCGTGGCGCAGTTTCTGCACCTCGCGCTCCGTCAGCTTGCGATGCTGGCCTGGGGGCAGTTTGCCGATCGACAGGGGACCGAGACGGATGCGCGCGAGTTTTTCCACCGGGCAGCCCACGCGCTCGCACATGCGGCGGATCTCACGCTTGCGTCCCTCACCGAGCGTGATTTCCAGCCACGTTTTGGCGTCGCTGCCCCGAACGGCGTGGACCTCGGCGGGCGCCGTCGTCCCCCCTTCCAGCCGCACGCCGGCCGCCAGTTGCGCCAGCGCTTCCGGCGTCGGCCTGCCTTTGACCTTCACCCGATAGGTCTTGCGCACGCCGTAGCGCGGGTGAGTCAGTCGCAGCGCCAGCTCGCCGTCATTGGTCAACAGCAGGAGGCCGGAGGAGTGGAAGTCCAGACGTCCTACCGGAAAGACGCGGGCATGGACGCCTGGCAGCAGCTGACGGACGGTGGGGCGCCCTTCCGGATCGGAGAGCGTCGTCACCACACCAACGGGTTTGTGCAGCAGAATGTAGAGGCGTTCGTCGGAAAGGTGGAGCGGGCGGCCGTCAACCGTGATGCGATCCGTCCGTGGGTTCGCTTTCGTCCCTAGCTGGGTCACCACCTGGTTGTTCAGGCGCACACGACCCGCCTGGATCAGCTCCTCCGCCTTCCGCCTCGACGCGATCCCCGCCTGACTCAGGATCTTCTGCAGGCGCTCCTCCGTCTTCGGCGCTTTGGCAGGCTGCGGCGGCCTCGGCGCCGGCCTCGGTTTCGGCCTCTGTGGTGGTCCACTCCTGCTGCGCGACTTCCGTACTGGTTCCTTCATCATCTGTATCCGGGGCCGGGCCCAACTCCTTCAACGACGGCAGCTCGTTCATGTCCTTCAACCCGAAGACTTCCAAGAATTCGGGTGTGGTGCCGTACAAGAGCGGGCGTCCCACCGCTTCCTTGCGGCCGGCAATCTTGATGAGCCGCCGCGACAGCAAGGTGCTCAGTACGCCATCGACATCGACGCCGCGGATGGCCTCGATCTCGGCCCGCGTCACCGGTTGTTTATAGGCGACGATGGCCAGGGTTTCCAGTGCGGCGCGGCCCATGCGTGCCGGTTTCTCCCGAAAGATCGCCCGTACCCATTCAGCGTTCTCGCGCGCGGTACGAAACTGGTAGCCGCCGGCCACCTCGCGGAGTTGAATGCCGCGCTGGCCGGGTGCGTACTCTTGCATCAGCCGCACAACGGCGGCCTGCACTTCTTTGCTGGGCGGACCGGCAAGGATCTCCACCAATCGGCGCAGACTGACCGGCGCCGCAGCCGCAAACAGGACACTCTCGATGATCCGTTCGATCCGTCCGCAGGCCGTCTCGTCTGCGGCCGGCGGGACCTGGTCGCCCTCCGCGTCGCCCGCTGCGGCTTCTTCGACGATCTCCGCGTCGCCAGTCGCGACTTCGGCGGCCGCGCTCTCGGCCTCGGACACAACCGTCGGTTCACTCACTTCGGTTTCGTCCATCCTCCCCTCCTTCCGCCACCGCGCTGCGGTCGTACTCGTCCACCGACTCGAGCGAGACGGCGGCCACATCGGTCACCGCCAGTTCGATCACAATGCGCCCGTAGCGCTCCTCCTGCGTGGCACGCGCGGCGCCCATCTTCATGAGTTCCAGCAGCGCCAGAAAGGTGATGATGACGTCGAAGCGGCTGGCGTCTTCGTCGAACAGACTGTCGAAATCGAGGCTGCGCGCCACACTGAGCGCCTGCAGCATCGTGCGCACGCGGTCGCGCAAGGAAATGCGCTCGGTGACGATCTCGTGGACCGCCTCGGGTCGCAGCCGTTTGAGGACACTGCGAAAGGCATCGAGCAGCTCCCACACCGTCACCTTCAGGAGCGGCAGTTCGCCGGGCTCTCCCGTCTCTTGCGCATCCATCACCGGCTCGCGCGCGAACACGTCGCGTTGCAGCAGCGGTCGCTCCGACAACGCCAACGCGGCTTCGCGATAGCGTTGATACTCCAGGAGCTGGCGGACCAGGTCGGCGCGCGGGTCGGCTTCCTCTTCTTCCTCCTCTTCCTCCGAGGGCGGCAGGAGCATGCGGGATTTGATCAAGGTCAAGGTCGCGGCCATGACCAGGAACTCGCCGGCGACGTCCAGGCTCAGCCCCCGCATCACCTCCAGGTACGCCAGGTATTGCTCCGTGATCGTCGCGATGGGGATGTCGACGATTTCGACTTCGCTTTTCTTGATCAGGTGCAGGAGCAAATCGAGGGGGCCTTCAAAGACAGGCAGGCTGACCCGATACAGCCCCCGTAGGCGCGCCGGGACAGTCGCCGTGTCGTCTGCGGCCGTCTGGCTCGTTGCTTCGCCTTCGTCAGCCATCGATGCCCTCTCCACACCTCTAGCGTTTGGGTGATCGCCTCACCACGTTTTACGTTTCACGTTTCACGTTTTAGGGAGACGCGTAAAACGCAACTCGTAAAACGTATTTCGACCGATCGCTCAACCTCCCAATCCCATGGCCTCCCGGACTTCCTTCATGGTTGCGACCGCCGCTTCCCGCGCCTGTTCGTTCCCGTGCTCCAGGGCTTCTAGCACTGCTGCTGGGCGTGCCTCCAGCTCGGCGCGCCGCTGACTCATGGGTCCCAGCTCGGCAACAACGTGCTTGATCATGATCCGCTTGCACTCCAGGCAACCGATGCCGGCGGTGCGGCAGCCTTTGCTGACGTACTCGATTTCCTCCGGCGTGCAATAGATGCGATGCAGGCTGAAGGCCGGACAATCGAACGGCTCTCCCGGATCCGTGCGCCGTGCGCGGCGCGGGTCGGTTATCATGCGGCTGAGCTTCTGGTCGATGACCTCGGGCGTGTCGGACAAGAACACGGCGTTATTGTAGCTCGTGCCCATCTTGCGGCCGTCGGTACCCGGCACCTTTTGCGCCTCGGTCAGCAAGGCGTCCGGTTCAGGAAACACCGGGCCATACAGGTTATTGAAGCGGCGCGCGATCTCGCGCGTCAGTTCGACGTGGGGCACCTGATCGATGCCGACGGGAACCCCGGTGGCCTTATACATGAGGATGTCGGCCGCCTGCAGCACCGGGTACCCGATCAGGCCGTAGTTGAGAGTGGTCATCGCCGCTTCGTCTTCCGTCTGCAGCAGCCCGAGTTCGCGCGCTTGCTCCTTGATCGTAGGGTTGCGGAGCAGCCATGGGGTGGGAATGATCATGGAGAACAGCAGGTGCAATTCGGCGTGCTCTTTGACCGCCGACTGGCGAAAGATCACCGCCTTCTCCGGATCGAGGCCGGCGGAGAGGAAGTCGATCATCATGTCGCGGACGTTGCGTTCGATGTCTCCGGTGTCCTCTTGGCGCGTGGTCAACACGTGCCAATCAGCGATGAAGAACAAGCAGCGGCGTTCGTGCTGCAAACGGATCCAGTTGCGCAAGGCGCCGAGCCAGCGACCGAGGTGCAAACGGCCGGTGGGTCGCATGCCGCTGACTACGATACCGGTTGATTCGGCGGTCGTCGTGGCGTTCATCACAGCAAGGCGTGCAGGAAGAGCCCGATCACCGGGCCGATCACCGAGTCGAGGACATTAGTGGCCATCAGGGCGATCACGATCATGAAGCCGAACGGCTCGAGCCGGGCAAAGGCGATCGCCTGCGCACGTGGCAAGAGACCGGCAAGTACCCGGCCGCCATCGAGCGGAAGGATCGGCAAGAGATTGAAGACGGCCAAGACCACGTTGATGACCACACTGTTCTGCGCCATCAAGGCCAGCGGTGTGAGCACCGCGACCAGCAACCCGGCGAACGCCCCTTCGGCGGGCAAGCGCAGCTGCAGCAGCTGTTTGAAAAACAGCGCGCTGATGACTGCCAGGATGAGGTTGGTCAGGGGCCCTGCCGCGGCCACCAACACCATGTCGCGCTTGGGGTTGCGCAGGTTGGCGAAGTTGACCGGCACCGGGCGGGCGTAGCCGAAGAGGAACGGTGCGTGCGCCACCACCAGCATCAACGGCAGGAGTACGGTGCCGATCGGATCGATATGCGGCAGCGGATTGAGCGTGAGCCGCCCCATGCGTGCCGCAGTCGGGTCACCGAGCCGGTTGGCGACCATGCCGTGCGCGATTTCATGCAGAATGATGGCGGCCAGCACCGGCAGCGCCCATACGGATACTTGTTGGATAAGAGGTCCCACGTGGCGACAGAGGTAGCAGAAACCCGCG
>DASVHW010000449.1 GCA_036382395.1 Candidatus Binatia bacterium
TGCGCAAGCTGGCGTTCGATGACCTGATGGTTCCAGCCTCGTTCGTGGAGGAGGGTGGACGGCATGCCACCTGCGAGAAGTACTACTTAGCTTCGGTCGAAAGCCGGCCCAGCAGCGAGCGAATGGCTGCCACGACTCGTCTCGGTTGGACAACGATCGGCATCGCCGTCCGCTTCTGATAGTGACGCACGTTAAATGTCGTGAAGAAGTCGGCGCCGCTCGCAACCGCTGCCGCCAGGATTGGAAGATCCTTTGGGTGAGCTTGTCCCGCGAGGTTCTGTTTCAACGAAGACGTCGCCTCGGGCACAACATCAACGGCCGCACCAAGAATCTTTCGAAACGCTGAAGACGCAGCGGGTAGCTTCGCGGCTATATTGCGTTCGGCTTCGGCGATGGCTACCGCAGAACTTACGCAGTCGATCAGCGTGAGTTCCGACAGTTGGAGGAGAATGTGACTCGCGCCCCTCGTCGATGCCGCGCCCGCGATGAGCACATCGGCGTCGCAGAAGACACGGACAAGGCACTCCTCGCCGGGGCCGCCCTCAGCTCCGCTTGCGGGAGCCACGGCGCCTCGTTCGCACTACTCGGCGTGAGGTCAGCAGGTCGGCAATGTCGAGCCCCGCGGCGAGGCGCAGTCGCTCGATCTCGGACGCGAGCTTGGGAACGACTGCCCCTTGCGGAGAGAGCAGGATGCCCCCATCGAGGTCAATGACGGTCAGGCTGTCTCCTGAATCAAGTCCGTACTTTGCCCGGAGCTTCGCCGGGAGTATGACGCTCCCCCGAGGTTGAATCTGAATCGTTGCCGAGCGCATTGCGGTTCCTCCGACTTCCGAACGTTAGTAGCAGAATGTGAATCGGCGTCCAACGGTGCCTCCGTTGACAGCGGCGGAAGCTCTCGTATTCATCCGTCCAACGCGGCGAGGTCGCTGCGCTACGCCTTCTTGAACAGTGGTATCACGTCCGCCCTGGCTTTCAGCACGTCGAGATAATCCGCCCAAGCCTGCATCATCTTCCGCCGCTCCGGCAGGTGCTCGGCGAAATTGTAGGCCGCGCTCACGGCGTTGCGCTCGGCGTGCGCAAGCTGGCGCTCGATGGCCTGATGGTTCCAGCCTCGTTCATGCAGCAGGGTGGACGCCATACTGCGGAAGCCGTGGCCAGTCATTTCTTCCTTCGGGTATCCCATGCGCCGTAGTGCCGCCAGAATGGCGTTGTTGCTCATCGGCCGCTCGCGCGAACGCACGCTCGGGAAGACAAAACGTGGCGTGTGCGGCTTGGCCGCGATTCCGCGGTTCGTCAAGGGTTCAAGCTCGCGCAGGATCTCGATGGCCTGGCGGGACAGCGGCACGATGTGCTGTTCCCGCATCTTCATGCGCTCAGCGGGGATGCGCCATTCGGCCTCTTCGAGGTTGATCTCCGGCCACTGCCCTTTGCGCAGTTCGCCGGGCCGCACGAAGCGCAGCTTCGGCGGGCGTGCGCCTTCGCCGCGGCTTCCCACCTTCGCCGAGGCGCTTCGGTGGGCGTGCCCTGGCGCCTTCGCCGAGGCGCTTCGGTGGGCGTGCGGCAGTTCACCACAGCCGCTTATTGGCGAACGCTCGGCCAGATCCCGACTTGAGATAGCGCTCGAAGGCGATCGCGCGCTGGTCGTCGTTGAAGCAGACGTACGTCACCAGCTCCCACGGTCGATACTTGGATGTGTGTGGCGAGTCGCCAGCGTTGTGCGTCCGTAGTCGGACGTCCAAGTCGGAGGTGACGCCGACGTAGCGTTGGTCTGGGGCGGACAGGCTGCGGATGAGATAGACGCACTTCATGGCGGCCGAATTTACCCCTGTCCTGAGTGGCACGCCATCCGTAGCTCGCGGGGCGCGCTCGTCATCGTACCGAACAGCCCTCCTACGCCAAGGCTACGGAGGGCATGCCCACCGAAGCCGCGGCGAAGGCGGGCATCCTTCGCTCGCGTTGCTCGCGCTCCGTGAGCGAAGTCCGTTGATGGCACGCCAGCCGAAGCTCGTCGCCGCAGGGCGGAGACGAGCGAAGGATGGAGGCGGGGGGAATTGAACCCCCGTCCGGAAGCGGTCAACTTCGGTGTCTACGTACGTAGCCGCGTGTTTTAATCTCGCCGGCTGGGCTCCCACCATCCTTCGCTCCGAAAAGCTTCGGATGGCTTGACGCGACAGGATCCCAGACAGCCAGCTCGTAAGTTTTCGTCAGCGGCGCCTGAGCACTCACCGCTGCTTATCCCGATTTGCGTCGCCTGAATCCCACCCTACGGGCTCGGGCAGGTCAGACGTGGTTGCCCTTAGGCAGCCAGTGCTAGAGGTACGTCTGCGTTTAAGCAGCCCTGGGGTTTTACGGTACCCAGGATCCCGTGCACGCAACCGGAGCCTTCCATACTCCCGTCGAACCCAGATCGCCCCCATGTGGCAGTCCTGAGTGCTGAGTCCTGAGATTCAGAACCACCACATATCTAATAGCGGCCGGTGGGGTGGATCGCAACTGGGTCTACCTCATCCGGAGTCTGTCCGCACCAGACCAACGCTACGTCGGCGTCACCTCCGACTTGGACGCCCGGCTGCAGACGCACAAAGCTGAATGCGCCCGCCAGACGACGCCGCCCTCCACTTTCCAGTCCGTCGGGATGAGCATCGAGGCCGCCTCGCCGCCGATGCCCTGCGGATCCATGAGGCTGTACTTGCGAAAGCGCAGGATCTTGCCGTCACCCGCAACCAGCGCAACCGAGGCGACAAGGAAGACGCCAAGCACCGCTGAGACTCGTCGGATCATGACTCTGCCTCCTTTCCAGTCGGCCCGCGGTGCCGACATTGGAGTTTCAGTGCCGCTGGAGCCGAATTGTGGCCGGGTTGAAAAGTTTCGGCAAGCGCAATCGTTCCGGTGTTGCAGTTGCAGGGACGGAGGCCTGCTCGCCGAGCGCTTCCACCTCGGACCAAACTTAGGGACGTAGAGGCTGTGAGAGGCCTGTCGCCAGCGTCTCGACCCATTGACTTCGTTCCGTGGCGGCTGCATTCAACTGGGCGCCCGGTTAATTTGCTCCCGATGGAGAATGCGAGGGGGCCATCTTGAGCGCACGCGACACCTGCACCGCACGTTCGACCTGGCAGTCGATACACTGGAGGCAGGCGCCACGAGACCGCAAGGACGCATTCGGAAAGGAGCGCGGCGATGAGACAGCTGAGTGTGGCAACGCAGGAGGCTTTGCAGCGGGTGCTGGGCAAAGCCCTCGAAGCGCGACAGAAAGAGGATGGACGCCCGTTCATCGTCGGGCACTTCATCACCAACCGATGCATGTGCAAATGCGCCAGCTGCCTCTGGCGCGACAACGATTGCGAGGATGTGCCGCTGGCGGATCTCGAGCGCTTCTACACGCAGGCGAAAGAGGAGGGCTTCGTCGCCACGGCGCTGTCGGGCGGGGAGCCGTTCCTGCGCAGCGACCTCGGCGCGGTGGTGCGCTTCATCAAACAGGAAGCGGGGATGTCGATCCTGTTGTTCAATACGGGATGGTACCTGAAGAAGCGTATGGACGAGGTACTGCCGTACATCGACATGATGATCGTGAGCCTGGACTCGGCGAAGCCCGATCGCCACGACGCGATCCGCGGCTTGCCCGGGTTGTTCGACCGCGCCATCGAAGGCGTGCGCCTGGTCAAGGAGAAATACCCGGACGTTTCGCTGCAGTTCAACTGCTGCGTGCAGAAAGGGATGGCCGATGAGATCGACGACCTGCTCGCCCTGGCGGCGCGCCTCGACGTGCAGATCTCGTTCGACGTGATCACCGAGTATCGCCACGGAGAGAACGCGCATTTCGTCGAGACCGACATGGGAATGCCTTTGCCCGAGCTGCAAGCGCTGTGTGCATCGTTGGCGGAGAAGAAGCGCGCCGGTGCGCCGATTCTCAACTCGCAGCAGTACTTCGACTACTTCATTACCGGGCGCCAGGGATACCGCTGCCATCTCCCAAAGCTGGTCATGTTCGTCGACGGGCGTGGAAACGCCGAATACTGCCTCAACCTCGCCCGCCCCATCGCCAGCATTCGTACGATGCCGTTGAAGGAGATCATGCAGCTGGATCGATTCCGGCAGCTGCGCCTCGACGCCGAAGGCTGTTCGTCGTGTAACTCACCGACGATGGTCGATCTGTCGCAGGTGTGGGAGAACCCGGCGCTGGCGTTCGAGCCCGGCGGCATCGCGGTCGGCTGAACCGGCACGCAGCGGCGCGGTCCCTCAGCCAGCACGAAACTGCGAGAAGATGCCATGGAAGACCGGCGCGGAGGGTCGCTTTCGCTGGCGCGGCTGGTGCAGTGCAGCGTGGCGGAGCTGGAAGTGTTGTATGTGGAGCCGCGTCCCGTTGCGGTGCCGAGCGGCTGCTACCGCGGTGTGCATCTGGCCTGGCTGGATACGCCGGGGGCGCGGCCCTGGGCGCGGCCCACGGTGATCCGTCCGCTGCAGCACCTGGGGTTCCGGCTGCTGCCGTTCGGCGTCGATTTCATCCGGCACCGTTGGTTCTTCTTCCACCCGACTCTCGGGATCGGACGTTTCGTTGCGGAGGCCGGCCGCTCGCGGTGGCGCGACACGGAGACCGTGCGGCTGCACTACGAGGTCTCCCGTTTACCCGGCCCGGTGCGCGCCGTGCTCTACGACGAGGTGAAGGTATTGTCGCCCTCGTTGTGCCTGGGCATCGGTGGCATCAACGCACCGCGCGGGCGGGGCGACCATTTCTTCTTCGCCCTCGTAGCCTGAGCCTCCGCCGCGGCGACTTACCTCGCCTGGGTTCCCCCCCAGGTTCTTCCCACCGCCCGCAGTCGCGGTTGTGGAGGCACACATCGTGGCGAGCAGGAGGAGACTTGCGCCGATCTCCACCAAGATAAAGGTGGTGGCGAACGCGGCTCCGTGAACCGCCCACGCGACGACACGGCCAAACGCCGCGCTCGCGAGTAGCGCAGCAGGGAAGTAGAGCAGGCGGCCACGACCAGAGGCGCTCCCAGCCAGGATGCTCAGGCCGAGCGTCAGAAAGAACGCGGCGAAGTCGCCGAACTGCGTGCTGCGTGCGAGGCCATCCAAAACTGGCATGCCGAGGGTGGCGGCGGCGCGGTCGGGAGCGACCAGCCAGCCAACGCCTTGCAGCGCGAAGCCCGCGCCCATCAAGATCGTGACGATTCGAAGTGTAGAGCGCATCAACTCTCCTCCTTGAGGGCGACCGCGTCGCCGCCGATGCCCTGCGGATCCACGAGGCTGTACTTGCGAAAGCGCAGGACCTTGCCGTCACCCGCAGCCAGCGCAACCGAGGCGACCAGGAAGATGCCAAACCCCGCTGCGACTCGTCGGATCATGACCCTGCCTCCTTTCCAGTCGGCCCGCGGTGCCGACATTGGAGTTTCAGTGCCGCTGGAGCCGCATTGTGGCCGGGTTGAAGAGTTTCGGCAAGCGCAACCGTTCCGGGGTTGCAGTTGCAAGCACGGAGGCCTGCTCGCCGAGCCCTTCTACCTCGGCGAGCCGTGCGGCCTGCAACCGCCGGAGTGCTTCTGCGACAAGTCCGCCGGAGCGTCAGCGAAGGAGGAATCGTGGTACGGTGCTCACCGGACGCAACCTCTACGGCATACGAAAGCATAAGATGGGAGACATCGGGAAGAGGCGCGGCGCGTTGGACCGACATTTCCAGTAATCACACGGGGGCGGCGTCTCGGTTTCTCCGCGATGATCTGCCGGCCGATGTCCGAGCGGACTACGAAAGAAGGGTCGGCAACTTCACCCAGGTGCAGCGCGAGGGTTTCCTCATCGGCATGATCAAGGTGGGCTTCCTGAAGCGCATGGAAAGCGTCCTGGACAGCGGCGACGTCCGCTTTGGATTCGTGCACCCGAAGCAGATTCTGACCATCTATCGCGAGCTGTGCGCCGGCAAGTCGGCCCCGTACGAACTGCTCTGCAACGTCTTCGATCAGCTCACCCACAACGGCTCGGACATGACCGCATACGACCGCCTGCTGCAACCTGCGGTCGATTCGATCGTCGTCACCTTCCGCAAGCGCGTCGCCGCCGGCTTACAGGGTGGGCGGAGCTTCGTCATACCGAACCAGCGGGAGCAGGCGAGCGAGAAGACGGACTTCAAACTCGTGACATGGCTAGTCGTCGTGACAGGGGGCGCCAACGCTTGAACATTCGAGCCGAAGTCAGCAAGGTGCAGATATGAAGGTCACCGTGGAAGTTGCCGAGAAAGAAATGCGGGAGATGCTCCGGTACTCCGGCGAGCGGTTGAAGGGGGCGGCGCTTCTTCGCCTGGCGCTCAATGAGCTGAACTACCGCAAGCGCGTGGCCATGAACCGGAAGTTTCATTCCGGGAAGTGGAGCGCCGACCTCCCTCCGATTGAGCAACTGCGTCGCGACCGCCGCGTATGGCAGTGATGGTCGAGACCACGCTCTGGGTGGACCACTTTCGCGCCTCCACGCCACAAGCGGTCAAAGACCAGGTGCTCCCGATCGTCAACCAGCGAAACGTGTGCGTCGTCGAGCCGGTGCTGTTCGAGCTGCTGGCGAATGTTCCTCGGCGCGATCGCCGGCGGCTGGAGAACTACTTCGCGCTCGTCTCGCTCCTCCCGGCCCAGGCCACGCTGTGGCGCGACACGATCTCGCTTGGGCAGAAGTGCGTTGACGCTGGCCTGACGCTTCCGTCGATGGACCTGTTGATCGCCGCAGCGGCGATTCACCACGACGCTGAGGTCGTGACGTTCGACGCACACTTCGCTGACATTGCGACGCTGTCGCCATTGCGCGCGAGCGTGCTCACCCGTGCGGTATAGAACCGAATCGTGCCGGCGGGATGGGGGTCGCGTCTGGACTTTGGACTTTAGCGACGGCGCTCTGGGGGTCACATCTAAATAATGGACTCAATGAACCCCGATCTGGTTGTGAGGTAACGTACAATCCCCGGAGGTTGAGCCACGTTATGTCCAAAGTCCAGACGCGGCCCCATTGCTGCGGACAACGCATTCGCGATACGTCCCAGGAACCTTCCGCAGGTCCTGCAGGTGAGTGAGGTACTGCTGAATGAGCCGCTGGCTCACACGGCACCGGCGAGGGAGATGATGTTCAGCTTGGGAAAGTACCGTCGATACCTGCGCGCATCGCGTGTGAGCAAGGTGAGCCCCGCCAGCGCCGCATGGGCGCCGATGTAGAAATCCGGCAGCGGAGAGTGCCTGGTGCCACCGTGGTCGCGGTAGCGAACGAAGGCTTTCCCGGCGAGGAAGCCGGCCTCGTAGGGCAGCGCCAGCCTTGCAAAGGCGAAGTCTCGAATGGCCGCCTCAAGTGCCCCGATCCGGGGGGGCCGCCGCTTCACTCACGGGTCCGAAGAAGGTCCGAACGGCACCCGCACCCCCATTTCGTTGACATGCGACACGTGTCGCACTACAGTTGCGCATGATCCAGAGCTTTCGGCATCGCGGGCTCAGACGGCTCTATGAAAAAGACGATCGCAAGGGCCTCCCTGCGGCCAGGGTGGATAAGATCGGGCGTATCCTCGCCCGCCTCGACGAAGCCGACGAGCCGCAGAAGATGAACCTTCCTGGCTTCCAGCTTCACTCCCTCACGGGAGATATGAAAAGGTTTTGGGCCGTCAGCGTCTCGGGCAACTGGCGCATCATCTTCCGCTTCGAGGCCGGTCATGCCCGCGACGTCGACTTGATCGACTATCATTAAGGAGGAAAACACAATGGCCATGAAGAACCCACCGCACCCCGGACTCTCGGTCAAGCACGACTGCCTTGACCCCTTGGGTCTAACTGTCACTGCCGCCGCCAAGCTCCTCGGTGTCACCCGCCAGACCCTCAATGATCTGGTCCACGCCCGCCGCGGGATCTCGCCGGAAATGGCCATTCGACTCGACCTCGCTTTCGGTGGTGGCGCAGACACCTGGCTTCGGATGCAGACAACGTATGATCTCGCCAAAGCTCGCCTGACCGCAAAGGGCAGAATCAAGGTTAAGCGCTACGTCGCCGCGGCCCGCGCTGCCTGATTGGGCAGTTCTGCCTTCCCCTCAGGGCAATCCCTCAAGGGCTTATGGGCGGGCAAAGGCAACGCCACCGGCCGACAGTCTGTCGGTGCAGTCGAGGCCAGGTTGGCGGAAGCGGACTACCAGCAAGAAGGGAAGTCAAATGAGGCTCAGGAGGAAAAGCGAGACTGACGAGAAGCCCCGGCGGGGCCGTGGCCGGATGATTGTGGAGGCTGCGTAAAGCGTCACCGAGGGAGCAATGTCCGGCAAGACCGCGAAACCATTCACACCGCGCCAGGAGCGCATCGGCAGCGTCATCATCAAGATCGCGTCACAGGTGAACACGTGGCTCTACCGACTGAGCGGTGGCCGTATCGCTGGCCGCTTCCCGAGCGGTGCCCCGGTGCTGTTGCTGACCACCATCGGCCGCAAATCGGGCCGGCCCCGCACGGCCCCGCTGCTCTATCTCACAGACGGTGACCAGTACGTCATCGTCGCCTCCAAAGGTGGCATGTCGCACCATCCGTTGTGGTTCAAGAATCTCCAGGCCAACCCGCGCGTCGAGGTGGAGGTGGGAAGGCAGAAACTGGCGATGACGGCGCGCCAGGCCAGCGCCGAAGAAAAGGCCGCGCTCTGGCCCCGGTTGGTCGCCATGTACGCCGGCTATGCCGATTACCAGGCACGCACGGAGCGCGACATCCCGGTCATCATCCTCACGCCGCGACCCGCGCGTTGAGGTGACCAGGATCTGAGCAACGGCCGGCGCTCTTGATCCCCCGCTCGCGTCGTGGCACGGGGACGCCATGGCATACACCTTTCCGCAGGGGTTCGTGTGGGGCACGGCCACCGCCGCGCACCAGGTCGAGGGCAATAACGTCGCCAGCGACTTCTGGCTGCTCGAGCACGCGCCGGGAACGCTCTTCCGTGAGCCGTCGGGCGACGCCTGCGATCACTTCCACCGCTATCCGCAGGACATCGCCCTCCTGCGCCAGCTCGGCTTCGGCGCCTACCGCTTCTCCGTCGAGTGGGCGCGCATCGAGCCGGAAGAGGGCCGCTTCTCGCTCGCCGCGCTCGACCACTACCGGCGCATGCTGGCAAGCTGCCACGAGCACGGCGTGCGGCCGTGCGTCACCTTCCACCACTTCACCTCGCCGCGCTGGTTCGCCGCCGACGGCGGCTGGGAGGACCGCGGCAACGTCGACCGCTTTCTGCGCTACTGCGAACGTACCGTTCGCCATCTGGGCGACCTCATCGACACGGCGTACACCATCAACGAGGCGAACCTGACCGCGACCCTCGCCGTCAGCGGCGTGCTGCCGCCGGGCGGCCTCAAATCGGTGGCGAAGTTCGTCGCCGACGCGGCAGCGCGCAACGGGTCGAGCCTCGAGCGCTTCGGGCCGTTCCTGCTCGGTCACCCGATGAAGATGCGCGACACCATGCTCGAAGCGCACGTGCGCTCGCGCGACGTGCTCAAGGCCGGACCCGGCACGTTTCCCGTCGGCGTGACGTTGGCGATGCAGGACTACCAAGCCGTGCCCGGCGGCGAAGCGCACCGCGATCGCGCCCGCGCCGAGAGTTTCGATCCGTTTCTCGAAGCGGCGCGCGCCGACGATTTCGTCGGTGTGCAAACTTACAGTCGCCATCGTTTCGGCGCCGCCGGTCCGCTCGGTCCGGAAGCCGGCGTGCCGACCCTGATCATGGGCTACGAGTTCTGGCCCGAGGCGCTCGAGGCGACCATTCGCTATGCCAGCTCGGTGGCGCAGGTGCCGGTCTACGTCACCGAGAACGGCATCGGCACCACCGACGACGCACAGCGCTTCGAGTACGTCCGCCGCGCGCTCCGCGGTGTGGTCAAGTGCCGGCGCGACGGCATCGACGTGCGCGGCTACTTCTACTGGTCGTTGATGGACAACTTCGAGTGGCTGTTCGGCTACGGACCGCAGTTCGGCCTCATCGCCGTCGATCGCGACACCCAGCGCCGTCGACCCAAGCCGAGCGCCGACTGGCTTGGCGGCATCGCCCGCGCCAATGCCTTCGACGAGTGAGGACGCACGACATTCGATCGCGACCCTCGATTCACTTCACCGCCCCGGTTGCGGTGCTGCCGTCGGTCAGGCAAAGATCGGTTGAAAACATGCCGAGCCAAAACGTGAAGGCGATCGACAGCCTGCTGAAGCTCTTGGTGCAGCAGGGGGGGACAGAGCTGAGGCTCACTTCAGATCGCCGTCCGCAGATGTTCAAGGAGGACACCGAGCTGCCGCTGACGATTCCCGCGATGCCCACGGAGCGGATCCGCGAGTTGCTCGACGACCTGTGGACGTCGCATGAGGCGGCATTGCGCCAGCGAGGTGAACTGTCGCTCACGTACAGCAGCGCCAAGCTGGGGAAGTTCGTCCTCAGGCTCGTCCAGCCGGACGAGTCAACGCTGGAGGTTCGCTTTCGTCGCGACGGAAACGAGATTCGCGGGCACGACGACTCGGCGAGCAGCGAGCGGCGCGGGGATGTGCTCATCGGCGCCACAGCGAGCGCTATCGAGGACACGCCCGCCGGAAGCCACTGGCGTGCGGGGACCGGCACGCTCCCGGCGGCGCTCGTCGCAGTGCTGGCGCGAGCCGTCTCTCAGGGCGCCAGCGACGTGCATTTGAGTCCGCAGGGGGCGCCGATCGTCCGCATCAATGGCGCGCTGCAGGTGTTCGAAGGCGCGCCGGGATTCGACGCGACGGCGCTGCTCGGTGGGCAAGAGCGGCTGGAGCACGTGCGGGCCGGCGGCTCGGTGGATCGCGCCTTCGACGTGCCCGGGGTGGGGCGCGTACGCGTCAACGTCTACGCGACCGAAGAAGGACTGTGCGCTGCCCTGCGCATTCTCAGAAAAGAAGCTCCGGCGCTCGCGGATCTGCATCTGCCACCGCAGCTCGAGCCGCTCATCGACCTGCCCCACGGGCTGGTCGTCGCCTGCGGACCGACGGGCTGCGGCAAGAGCACCACGCTGGCGGCGCTCGTGCAGCACGCCCTGCGGGCGCGCCCGCAGGTCCTGGTGACCCTCGAGGATCCGATCGAGTATGTCATCCGGCCGATGCGTGTGTCCGGGCTGGTCCGCCAGCGTGAAGTGGGGACGCACGTGCGTGATTTCGCCACCGGTTTGCGCGACGCGCTACGCGAGGATCCAGACATCCTCCTGGTCGGCGAGATGCGCGATCCCGAAACCATCAGCCTGGCCCTCACCGCGGCCGAAACGGGTCACCTCGTATTCGCCAGCCTCCATAGTCGCACCGCCGCATCAGCCGTCGAGCGGATCGTCGACACCTATCCGGCGGAACGCCAGCGGCAAATCCGGGTGCAACTCGCGGATTCGCTGCGCGCAGTGATCTCTCAACGTCTCCTGCCGACGGCGGATGGAGCGAGTCGGGTTCCGGCCGTGGAGCTGCTCAGGGTCACCCATGGTGTGGCCAATCTGATCCGCGAGAGCCGGACGGCGCAGATCGTCAACGCGATCCAGGCCGGCCGAGAGGAGGGGATGCTGGTGCTGGAACGCAGCCTCGCCGATCTCGTCCGCACCAATCGGATCCGGCGCGAAACCGCCGTGGCAGTTGCCAACGATTCCGCCACGCTGGGTGAGTATCTGCGCGCCGCAGGGTGCTGAAAGAGCCGGTGAACGTACTGCAGCGCGGCCGATGTGTTCTTCTTTCTGGGTACGGACCAGTCCTCCAGTGGAATGAACGCGGGAGGTTCCGAGGAGAAGGGAGAAGGCAATGAGCTGGTACATCTACTTCGCACACTTCGTGGCGGGGCTCTTCCTGGCCAATGCCGTCCCGCATTTCGTCAATGGAATTTCAGGCGAGCGATTCCAGAGCCCGTTCGCCTCGCCCCCCGGCGTCGGGGAGTCGTCGCCGTTGGTCAATGTGCTCTGGGGGATGGCCAATCTCGTCATTGGCTACGTCCTGCTCTTCGGAGTCGGCGAGTTCGCGGGCGGCCTCTCCATCGACGCGCTTGCCGTCGCCTTCGGAGTCCTGGCCACGGCGGTCGGCCTCGCGCGCCACTTCGGACACGTGCGCCAAACCGGCAGGGCCATTTGATTCTGCCTACGGGCTGCCTTCAGCACGCACCCCACGCGGTAAGGGCACGGCGTCTCTAATCGAAGGCGGTTGCACCGTCCGCGACTGACGCGCCGGTACGCCTGTCACCTCGAGGCGTCCACGTCTTGGGCAATCGGCTCAATCACCTTTCGGAGTGCGCGCCCCAACCGGTCAGTGGCGAGTTCATGATCACGACCTCGCTTTTGGGTCGAATCGGGCAACGCCCCGATCCTGCCCGCGTCAAGAAGACGAAACTGCTTAGGAGACGTTGGCATAGCTACGGCGACGTATCCTAACCCGCTCACCCTTCGACGGGCTGCCCATGAACCTCCCGTTCTAGTCCGTCATGCCCGCGATCCTTGGCGGGCATCCTGAGCGGGGTGTCGCCAAATACGTTGCCACACTTATGTCCTGGAGTACTTAGGAGACGGGTGTGTATCGCTTCAGAAGGGCAAATGGCGTAACTATGACGCCACATCTGAACTCACAGGCAATTGGAAACGGAGGAGCCGAACAATGCATCTCAACGTCGAGGAAGCGGTTCGCAGTCGCTACAGCCACAGCGCCCGGCAGCGCGAAGACAGCCTGTGCTGCCCTACCAGCTACGATGATCGCTATCTCGCCATCCTGCCGCGAGAGATCATCGAGCGCGACTACGGATGCGGGGATCCCTCAGCGTACGTGCATGAGGGTGAAACGGCACTCGATCTAGGCTCGGGCGGCGGGAAGATCTGCTACATCGCGGCGCAGATCGTCGGCCCGTCAGGTCGGGTCATCGGCATCGACATGAACAGCGACATGCTGGCATTGGCGCGCCGCTACCAGCCGGAGATCGCGCAGCGCTTGGGGTATGACAACGTTAGCTTCCGTCGCGGCAAGATCCAAGACCTGCGCACCGACCTGGACGCCATGGACAATCACCTGCGGCAGCATCCGGTGGCATCAGCAGCGGACCTCGCAGAGTTTGAGCACTTTCTCGCTGCGCAGCGACGCGAGCGGCCGCTCGTGGCCGACGAGTCGGTAGACGTGGTCGTGTCGAACTGCGTGCTCAACCTGGTGCGTGACGAAGACAAGCAGGCGCTGTTCACCGAAATCTTTCGCGTCTTACGATGTGGCGGCCGCGCGGTCGTCTCCGACATCGTCTCTGACGAGCTCGTTACCGAGACCTTAAAGCTGGACTCGGAGTTGTGGTCGGGTTGTATCGCTGGCGCGTTTCAGGAGAGCGCCTTCCTCGAGGCGTTCGCGGTGGCCGGCTTCCACGGGGTGGAACTGCTCAAGCGCGAGGAACGCCCCTGGCGTACGGTCGACGGCATCGAGTTTCGCGCCGTCACCGTGTCGGCACGGAAGGGGAAGCAGGGGGCGTGCTGGGATCACAATCAGGCGGTGATCTACCGCGGGCCTTGGAGCGAGGTGCGCGATGACGACGGCCACACACTTCGCCGCGGCGTGCCCATGGCCGTGTGCGAAAAGACCTTTGGGCTCTACACCCGCGAGCCCTACGCCGGCGACATCATTCCGGTAGAACCCCGCCGGCCAATCGGCCCGGAGGCGGCGACACCCTTCGACTGCTCCCGCGATGCGATGCGACACCCGCGTGAGACCAAGGGCCTCGATTATCACGCCACTACCCAGCCAGCCGGTGCGTGCTGCAGCGCCACCGGCAACGGTTGCTGAACGAGAGATTTTTTCAGGACCCGGAGGGCAACGCTGGGCGCTTTGAATGCGCCGACGCTTTGCCTTCCTGCGCCAACGCATCCGCCAAGTCCTCGTTAGCCGCTCCTGGCAGTCGGTTCTCGAAGGACACTGTCAGGCAGGCGTGGTAATCACGGATCTTGGGAACCGTCTCGTCTCACCGCTACGGACCTGCACCTGGAAATGCTGGAACATCTAGGAATCGAATCGAACAATAGTGCGGAAACGTCGGTGCGTAGGCTACGGCACGCGGGATGCTCGCCCCAGTTGGAGCCGTGAGGCTCCGTATGCGATTCAGCCGACCCCCCGTAGCGACACCCCCCGTAGCGAGGAGGATGCATGAACTTCTGTATCAAAGTGGACCCGGCGACCTGGCAGCCGTACATCTCCACGCCACTGAAGGGCAAACCGCTGCTCATGGATCCCTTCACCAACAAGGGCACGGCCTTCACCGCCCGCGAGCGGGACGAGCTCGACCTTCACGGTCTCATCCCACCCGCCATCTGCACGATGGAGCAGCAACTCGAACGCGTGTACGAGAGCTTCCAAGCCAAGTCGACGCCGCTCGAGAAGTTCATCTATCTGGCGAGCCTCCACGACCGAAACGAGACCCTCTTCTTCCGCCTGGTGCACGAGCACATCGACGAGATGCTGCCCATCGTCTATACGCCCGTCGTCGGGGAGGCCTGCCAGAGGTACTCCCACATCTACCGGCGCGGACGCGGCCTGTACGTCAGCTACGATCAGCGAGACAACATAGAGAAAGTGCTCGCCAACCACCATACGCGGAACCCGTCGGTGATCGTGGTGACCGACGGCGAGCGCATCCTCGGCCTCGGCGACCAGGGCGCCGGTGGCATGGGGATCTCCATCGGCAAGCTCTGCCTCTACACGATCTGCGCCGGCATCTCGCCGTATATCACCCTCCCCATCATGCTCGACGTGGGGACGGACAACGAGGACCGGCTTCAGGACCGGCTGTACCTGGGCCTCCGCCAGAAGCGGGTGCGAGGCGACGACTACCAAGCGTTCGTCGATCGCTTCGTCGATGCCGTACAGCGGGTGTATCCGAATGTGCTGTTGCAGTGGGAGGACTTCCTCAAGGCCAATGCGATCACGCAGCTCAAGCGTTTCCGCGACCGACTGTCGACGTTCAACGACGACATCCAGGGAACGGCCGCTGTCGTCCTGGCTGGTATCTACTGCGGCTTGAGGCTTACCGGCCAGCCGATCCGGGACCAGCGGCTTCTGTTCGCCGGGGCTGGAGCGTCGGCGCAGGGCATCGCCGACCTTTTCGTCTCGTCACTCGTTGAAGGAGGGCTCCCCGTCCACGAGGCACGACGGCGAATCTGGACGGTCGACACGAAAGGCCTCGTCACCCGAGAGCGGTCCGGCCTCGAGGATTTCAAGGCTGCGTATGCACGGGAGGCCGACGAGGTTGTCACCTGGAAGTGCAAGGACCGGTCGCGGATCAGCCTGGAGGAGACGATTGCCCACGCCAGGCCGACCATTCTGATCGGTGTGTCGGCAACGCCGGGAAGCTTCACGGAGAGCGCCGTCAAGCTCATGGCGAGCATCAATGAGCGTCCCATGATCCTGCCGCTCTCCAATCCCACATCCAAGAGCGAGTGCACGCCGGAGGACGCCATCCGATGGTCGGAAGGCCGAGCCATCGTCGCCACGGGCAGCCCCTTCGCCCCCGTGCAGCACAAGGAAAGGAGGTACCGCATCGGCCAGTGCAACAACGCCTTCATCTTCCCCGGCGTCGGTCTCGGCGTGTGCGTCGCGCATGCCCGGCACGTAAGCGACGGGATGTTCCTCGACGCGGCGAAAACACTGGCCGACCGCGTCACCGCCGAGGACCTGGCGCAGTCCGCCGTCTATCCGCAGCTGTCGCGGATTCGCGAGTGCTCGCACGCCGTGGCCTGCGCCGTCATCAAACGCGCGGTGGCCGAGGGGCACGCGGATGCGGAGGTGCTGGCGAACCTGGAGGAAACCGTCCGGAGAGCGATGTGGTTTCCGGAGTATCTGCCAGTTCGCCACGAACCGTAGTCGTCGCCGAGTCAACCGCCGGTCGATTCGTCACTGGCGGCAGGGCAGTTTGCGGATGGATAACAGCTGAGTCGAGGTAAGGTGCCTATGAATCTTGCAGTCCTGATCTGGGGTCTTCTGGTGTCGTCCGTCGTCGCCAGCGGCATACTGACGGGGGAATGGGGACAGTTGTTTTCGCGGATCGTCCGGGCCGGAGCCGATCTTCCGACCAACTATCGCGCCACTCGGCTCTTCCTGGCGGCCGCCTTCCTGTCGTTTGTTGGGTCGGGGTACAGCTGGTTTCTGGTCGATCATGAAACCGGCATCTTCATCGGTCTCTGGGTACCGTCCATCCTCGCCCTCGGTGCGCTGCTGAACACCGCACCAAGCAGCCGCAACCGGGAAGGCGTCTAATCCCACCGCGCCCCTACACCTTGAACCACCGGTGCGCGTCGAGCATCTTCTCCCGGATCGGCACACCGATCGGGCAGGTGTTGGCACACGGCGCGGCGCAGTCGAGGCACGCCGAGGCATTGCGCTCGAGCTTGGCGTAGAGCCGTTGGCCCTCGCTCTCCCAGTGATAGTCCTTGAAGTACATGCGGTAGCGCAGGACGTCGTTGATCGGCAGATCGTAGGCGCACGAATCGAGGCAGACGCCGCAGTGCGGCTGGCAGTAGTCGCCGGTCACCAGGTCGTCGTAGCGTCGCAGCAGGGCGACGTCGGTCGGGCGCACCGCGGCGCCTGACGCGAACACGTACTCGTCTACCTGCCGCTGCTCGTAGATCGAGATCACCAGACACGCCACCGCGGGGTTGGACAGCACCCAGCGGAACGCCGCCTGGGCGTAGCTGTCGGCCTCCGCACGGAAGTCGGCCAGATTGGTGTGCTTTGCCCCTTTCAGCGTCTTCATCGCCACGATACCGACGTCGTGCGCCTTCGCCTTGTCGAGAATGGCACCGAAGCTCGGCCACATTCCGAAATGGTACGCGAGCATCATGACATCGAAGCGCCCCGAATCGATGGCGGCGTTGGCAACCTCTTCCAGGTTCGGCGTGTGCGTGCTCACCCCGAGGAACCGCACCTTCCCTTGCTCCTTTAGCCGGTCGAAGGCCTCGTGAATGTTCGGCGCCAGGAGGCGCTCTACCCGGTCGCACGAATGGACGTGGATCAGATCCACGTGGTCGGTCTGCAACCGTTTGAGGCTGCCCTCAACGGCTTCGATGATCTGCGCTACGGGCGTGTCGTTGGGGAGGTGGCCGTCCCGCACGCAGAACTTGGTGGCGAGGAAGATCTGGTCGCGGTGCCCCTTGATCGCCTCACCGAGCACGCGCTCCGAGAGATTGTCCGAGTAGTCCGGCGCCGTGTCGAAATAGGTAATGCCGCGCTCGATGGCATAGCGCGCCACCTGCGCGTCATTGATGCGGCCGGAGCCGAGCGAGATGTCCGAGACCATCGCGTTGGTGCGTCCCAGGCGCCGGTAGCTGCGGATGCGCGCGGCGCCCCACTCGGGGCGCGCCTGCGGGGCAATGTTTTCCACCTTGGTCATGAAGAAGTCTCGCGCCACCGGCAGCCAACCGCGGTTGCGGCCGACCGCGACCGCGACGCCGCCGGCGGTCGCGGCCACGCCGGTGCCGATGCCGCCCAGCACCCGCAGCACCTTGCGCCGCGTCAGGCTGGAGAGGGCGTCCACCGATCGGTCGGCGGTCAGGGGACGGAGCAACCACGCCGGAGCAGCGTCCTCGCAGGTGACACACACACGCTGGCGGAAGCGCGCGAACAGCGCGACGGTCGCCGCGATCAGCACAACGGCCGGCACGATAGCGTGCCACACCGGCAACAGGCTGCGCTGCCCGCCCTCGAGCAGATCGTGCAACAACGCCCCACCCCAGAGCCACGCCAGCGCGAACCCTACGCCGTATAGCCCGAGGGCAATCGGGCGCCGGACCTGAACCAATCGTTCCTGCCGGATACCCCCACATCGCAGACAAGGCATCACGCCCTCCTCTTGGTTGAACCGTGCGCGTACCTTATCGGATTGGTGCGCACCGTCCAAATCGGCTGGGCGCGCCCACGAGCACCCGGACGACCCAGCGCGCCATCACGTCGTGCTCGCCAGAGGCAGCTTAGACGGTTTCCCGGCCGGCGCATCTTTGGCGACGCGCAGCCGGCGAAAGGTCACCGCCCGATGTTTCGTCTCGCCGGGGACTGTATCGTTGCGCCTGCCGGCACCGTGCCTGACGGATAGTCCTTCGGATTGTGATCAATCTCATGGCAGGTCAGAGCGCACCGGCCGGACCTTCGCCGCAGACAAATCATCGAATGGAAACCGGACGAGGACGACCTTAGCCTTCGTCATGAAAGGGCTTGCCGTCGCGCGGCTTATAAACCTCTTCTGATGATGAGGTTGTTCGTGCCAGTGTGAGCCCGTGATAAGTGACCAAGCAAGCGGCGTCGGCACGACTCTGTTACCCTACGGCGCTGAGGGGTACCAATGACTCTACGACACTGGGTGATGCTTCTCTCGACCATCATGGCAGCGGGCTGCGGTATAGCACGGTGGCGCGCGCCAGCGGCCGCACCGCCTGCGCTCGCCGTCCGCTCCATCACGCTTCCCGGGGCGACCTCGGGAGGCGTATCCATGGATTACCTGGCATACGATCGAGCCCGCCATCGGGTGTGGGTGCCGGCCGGTAATACGGGGAGCGTCGACGTGGTGGACGCGAGCAACGATCGGGTCGCCAGGGTCGAGGGTTTCCCCACCGCCGAGATGGAACGGTCCGGCACGAAACGGACGGTCGGCCCGAGCTCGGCGGCCGTTGGTGACAGCGTGGTCTACATCGGGAATCGTGGCGATTCCAGCGTCTGCGCGGTCGAAGCGGAATCCCTGCGGCGGGGCCCCTGCGTCAAGCTGGAATCCCTGCCCGACGGACTGGCCTATGTCGCTTCAACGAAGGAAGTTTGGGTCACGACCCCCCGTGACAAGTCGATCGCGGTCCTCGATGCCGGTGCCACCGGTGCCTTGGCGTGGAAGGCCAAGATCAGCCTGGATGGGGCGCCCGAAGGCTTCGCGGTCGACGACGGGCGCGGTGTCTTCTACACCAACCTCGAGGACAAGGATCGCACCTTGACCATCGACATCACGAGCCGGCAGGTCACGAGGACGTGGCTGTCCGGCTGCGGCGAGGACGGCCCGAGGGGGCTGGCTCTCGATCACGACTTCGACTTCCTCTTTGTAGCCTGCCGGGATCGCGTGATGGTGCTCGACGCCGGACACGATGGCAAGCGGCTGTGCACAATCACGGTGGGCGACGGAGTCGACAACATCGACTACCTGGAGCCCGGTCGCGAGTTGTACGCTG
The DNA here is from genome assembly GCA_036382395.1 of Candidatus Binatia bacterium. Taxonomy (NCBI): domain Bacteria; phylum Candidatus Binatota; class Binatia (SeqCode); species Binatia bacterium. The sequence continues at coordinate 19,149 of DASVHW010000449.1, forward strand.
CAGCCGCCCGTGCCGCCACGCTCACCATCGCCCGCCTCGATCCTCAGGGTGGGCTCACGCCACTAACGGTCGTGGCAACGGTGTCCGGCGCGCGCAACGCGGTGGTCACCGAGGAAGGCACCGCCTATTTGACCGATTCGCCGGAGGGTAAGATCCTCGTCGTGGCGCCGGTCGCGCCACACTGACCAGACGCTGCCCAACACGCGCCCTCCACACCGGGTTGCGATGAGGGCCGTCCTGAATGAGCCGGTCGCTTTCCGGAGCGATGCCTTCGAGATGCCCCCAACCGACGCAGGACCAAACAGGCGTCCCTAGGGCTGCGAGTCGGCATCACCGAAATTGAGCGCGACTTTACTGCGCTTCATTCGTCGCTGTCAGCAATTGTCGCACGTCACCGTTGGAGGACTTCGAGCGCAAGACGGTGCGAAGGGAACAGCACCGACTTCCGATTCGGTTCGAACGTTATTCCGAGGCAGTTCTCGCGCCAAGACGCCAAGGTGTTTTCGGTGCAGGGGCGGTTCGGGTACCGTCCCGATAGGCGCGTCAAATTGGCACGTCGAAACTCCGTAAGTTTACGGAGCCCACACTAGCATTTGTCAACGTTTTGCATGATCGCACACCCGCTCTGACGATTTGGCTTGACGTTACAAGACGCAGTGAAGTATCGGGTGCTCACGTGCGAAGACACCGTGTGAGCGGAGAAATCGGGAGAGTCCAAGTGCCCGTTTGGGCCGCCGGGGGCTGGCGCGGGTGTTTAACTAACTCGTGGAGTGGTCGCGAAATTCCTCATGTCACGGCTACGTGGCCGATGAGCCAGGAGAGGAGCCAGTGTGCCGGCTCTGTATTTACTGCTCTCCAGGCTGACCCACTCCGCAGACTAGAGGATTGATCATGGCTGACAATCTCACGACTGTTCCGCAACGGCGCGGCTCGCGTCCGAGTGCGTGTGCATCCGCCACCGTACGGCACCGCGCCGTGGTGCTGATCGCGCCATTGCTGATCGTTTTCACGGCCGGGAATACGGTCGCGCTGAGCACGGCGTTCACGTATCAAGGTCAGCTGCTGCAAAGCGGGCTGCCGACGGACGGGACCTGCGACTTGCAGTTCAGCCTCTACGATGGCGCATCCGGTGGCAGTCAGCTCGGGAGCACGCAAACGACGAGTCCGGTGAGCGTTACCAGCGGCCTCTTCACGGTGGAGCTGAACGACAGCGGGCAATTTGGCGCCGGCGCTTTCAGCGGGAGCGACCGCTGGCTGCAGATCGCCGTGCGCTGTCCGGTGGGGAGTGGCAGTTACGTCACGCTGAGCCCCCGGCAGCAGCTCACCGCCACCCCGTATGCGCTCTATGCCCCGACGGCTGGCAGTGCCAGCGGCTTGAGCTGTAGTGGCTGCGTGAGTTCCAGCGCACTGGGGGCCGGCGCGGTCACTGCAAGCAGCATCGCCAGCGGCACGATCCAGCAAAGCAATCTGGCATTCACGCCCGGCACGGTCACGTCGATCACCGCCGGCACCGGTTTGAGCGGCGGGACGATCACCACGAGCGGCACCATCAGCAACAGCGGCGTGCTCTCCGTCGGCGCCAGTGCGCCGTTGGCGTCCTCGGGTGGGCAGAACCCGAGCCTCTCGCTGACCGGTACGGTGCCGGTTGCCAACGGCGGAACGGAGGCGAGCACTGCGGCGGGGGCGCGCACCAGTCTCGGGGCGGCGGCTCGCGGTGCCAACTCCGACATCACGGCGTTGTCGGGCCTTACGGGTGTCTACGGCGCCACCAGCACCGGCGGTGTGCCGGTGTTCGTCAATGCCGCGGGCCAGCTCGGCACCGCGACCGCCGCGACG
>DASVHW010000450.1 GCA_036382395.1 Candidatus Binatia bacterium
ATGAACGGCGCCGTGGCGACGGCCAAGGAAATCGCGGCTTCCGACCCGGCGCGTTACGTGCTGTTGGAGCAGTTCAGCAACCCCGCCAATCCGGCGATCCACGAGAGTACGACCGGACCGGAGATCTGGGATGACACCGACGGGCGAGTCGACATCTTCGTCTCCGGCGTCGGTACCGGCGGGACGATCACCGGGGTGTCGCGGTACATCAAGAAGACGCGCGGCAAGGCCATCGTGTCGGTCGCCGTCGAGCCCTCCGCCAGCCCCGTTCTGACCCAGAAACGCGCCGGCGAGGCAATCAAGCCCGGGCCGCATAAGATCCAGGGTATCGGAGCCGGGTTTATCCCGGAGGTGCTCGATCTATCTCTCGTCGATACGATCGAGCAGGTCACCAACGAGGAGGCGATCACCTACGCCCGCCGGCTGACGCGCGAGGAGGGAATCATTTCGGGCATATCGAGCGGCGCGGCGGTCGCGGTCGCGGTGCGGCTGGCGCAGCGGCCTGAGAACGCCGGAAAGACGATCGTCACGGTGCTGCCCGACTCGGGCGAGCGCTACCTCAGCTCGATCCTCTTCGAGGGGGTTTTCGACGCCCAGGGGGCCGCGCTATGACGGCCCTATCGATCGCACCCAGCAGTCCTTCCCCGGCGTGGGACCTTGCGCAGGTGGTCGAGGCACTCGCCACCGCCAACGCGGATCTCCTGCCCCGCCGGCAGCGCATGTTCGGGTGCCACGTGCTGCCCTCGCGCGAGGCGCTCGAGGGGATCATCACAGAGCTCCGCGCGGCGCTGTTCCCGGCGCATTTCGGTGCTACCGACCACTCCAGCGCCGGCATCCGGAACTACGTCGGTCACCGGCTGGACGTCGCCCTCTTCGAGCTCCAAGAGCAGGTGCGGCGCGGGCTGCTCTTCGCGTCGGCGCATGGCGACGGAGACGTCGGCGCATGCGAGCGCCGGGCCGTCGAGATCACGCGGGAGTTCGCCCTCCGACTCCCCGCGGCCCGCACGCTGCTCGGGAGCGACGCCCGCGCCGCGTACGAGGGAGACCCGGCGGCCACGAGCGCCGACGAGGCCGTGCTCTGTTATCCGGGCATCACCGCCATCACCCACCACCGCATCGCGCACCAACTCTACGAGCTCGGTGCGCCGCTCATCGCGCGCACCATCGCGGAGCTGGCGCATGGCGCGACGGGGATCGACATCCATCCGGGCGCGCGTATCGGCGGCAGCTTCTTCATCGACCATGGCACCGGAGTCGTCATCGGCGAAACCTGCATCATCGGTGAGCGCGTGCGCCTCTACCAAGGCGTCACCTTGGGGGCGAAGAGCTTCCCTACCGATGAGCAGGGGCGGGCGATCAAAGGCAGGCCGCGTCATCCTATCGTCGAGGACGACGTCACGATTTACGCTGGAGCAACAATCCTGGGCCGGATCATCATCGGCCGCGGCTCCAGCATCGGCGGCAACGTCTGGCTCACCCGCGCTGTTCCGCCGGGGAGCCGCATCAGCCAAGCGCAGGTCCGGGACGATCTGTTCGACGGCGGATCGGGAATTTGAGGGACAATTCTCGGTGTCAAAATGCACGTCGCAGGAAGACCGCTTGACATACCCGCTGGCATCATTTACAGACAGTCGCCATGAACGTTGAGCGCCAGCTCATGTGTACGTGTTGTACCAAGGCTCGGGAGGCCTCCTGCGCTTACGGTCGCGCTGCGTTCATGTCCGTTCCGCTCTGACTTCGAACTCACAACGCTGATTGAAGGGCCCGGGAGGTTGATTGCCTCCCGGGCCTTTTTGTTTTCGACGCCCTCACCCTGACCCTCTTCCAGGAGGCAAGGGGACCTGAAGGATGGGGCACCGAGATGGCGCAAGATTCGGCCGAAATGAGGAACGAAAGGAACGATGATGAAAACCAATAGTACAGCAACAGCAGCTTGGAAGACCTTCACTGCCAGTGTGCTTACCATCGCAGCCAGCATCTTTGTGGGACCGGCTCTGATCTCAGGCAGCGCTCACGCGGGAGACAAGTCCGTCGAACTGCTCAACGTGTCGTACGATCCAACACGTGAGTTGTGGCGTGATCTCAACGCCGCCTTCATCCAGAAGTACCAGAAAGAACAGGGAACGCAGATCCTTTCCATCAAACAATCCCATGGCGGCTCGTCGAGCCAGGCACGGGCCGTCATCGACGGACTGGACGCTGACGTGGTTACGCTCGCTCTCTGGCCCGATACCGATGCCATCCGCAAAGCCGGACTGATCTCTGAGGGCTGGGAAAAGCGGTTTCCCAACAATTCGCTGCCGTACGTTTCCACCATCGTTTTCGTGGTGCGCAAAGGAAATCCAAACGGGATCAAGGATTGGCCCGATCTCATCAAGCCGGGCATCGAAATCGTGACGCCGAACCCGAAGACCTCCGGCAACGGCAAGTTGAGCTTCCTCGCCGCCTGGGGATCGGTCATCCAGCGCGGCGGCTCAGAACAAGAAGCGTCGGACTTCGTCACCAAACTCTACCAGCACACCCCAGTCCTCGACTCCGGCGCGCGCGGCGCCACCACCACGTTTGCCCAGAAGAAGATCGGGGACGTCCATTTGACCTGGGAGAACGAAGCCCGCCTCGAGATCGCAGAGGCCGGCGGCGAGCTGGAGCTGATCTTCCCTCCTGTCAGCATTCTGGCAGAGCCGCCGGTCGCCGTGGTGGACGCGAACGTGAAGCGCAAGGGAACCCGGGAAGTGGCCGAGGCTTACCTCAACTTTCTGTACACCGATGCGGGACAGGAAATCATCGCCAAGCACTTCTATCGGCCCACGAACGCCGAGGTCCTGAAGCGACACGCCGATATCTTCCCCGCCATCAAGCTCTTCCCGATCTCTACTGTGGCCAAGGACTGGGATGAGGCGCAGCGGAGGTTCTTCGCCGAGGGAAAGATCTTCGACAGTATATACAAGCCGTAGAGAGGTTCCGCCGGAGCGCCTCTACACCGCAACTGCACGGAGACTTGTGCCATGATCGACGTCAACCGACGCGTGCTTCCCGGGTTCCGTTTGAGCCTGGGGTACACGGTGTTCTACTTGAGCCTGCTCGTCCTCATCCCGCTGGCGGCTTGCTTTCTCAAAGCGACCTCGCTCACGCTCGACCAGTTCTGGGCGACGGTGTGGACGCCCCGCGCCCGCGCGGCGTACGGACTGACGTTCGGCGCCTCCATGGCGGCTGCGGTGATCGATGTGGTTTTCGGCGTGGTGGTGGCGTGGGTGCTCGTCCGTTACCAGTTCCCCTTCAGACGCATCTTCGACGCCCTCATCGATCTGCCACTGGCGTTACCGACGGCCGTCGCCGGGCTGGTGTATTCGAGCCTGTACGTCAAGAGCGGCTGGATCGGACGCTTCCTCGTGCCGCTCGGGATTCAGGCGTCGTACTCCCGCCTGGCGATCGTTCTCGTGCTGACGTTCATCGGTCTGCCGTTCGTCGTGCGGACACTGCAGCCGGTGCTCGAAAACTTGGAGTTGGAATTCGAGGAAGCCGCGGCCTGCCTCGGCGCCACGCGCGGGCAGACCTTCTGGCGTGTGATTCTGCCGGCCTTGTCCCCGGCCATCATCACCGGCTTCGCGCTCGCCTTCGCCCGGGCGCTCGGTGAGTACGGCTCTGTGGTTTTCGTTTCGGGGAACATGCCGTTCAAGACCGAGATCGCCCCGGTCTTGATCGTGGCACGATTGGAAGAGTTCGCTTACGGCGAGGCCACGGCCATCGCTGTCGTCCTGCTGCTCATGTCGTTCACCATGCTGATCCTCATCAACCTGCTGGAACGTTGGAGCAAGAGCAATGTCGCTTGATATCGCTACACCGAGATTGCTCACACCGCCGCAGCGCGCGCACGAAGATCCTGTGCTCATCCGCTGGACGTTGGTCGCCAGCGCCGCGGCGATCATTGGTGTCCTCGTCATCGTTCCACTCATCAACGTCTTCTACGAAGCGCTGGCGAAGGGACCGCAGGTGTACTGGGACAACCTCGTGGGAGATGCCGACACCTGGAGCGCCATCCTGCTCACCTTGCGGGTGGCGCCGGTCGCCGTCGTGGCCAATCTCGTTTTCGGTGTGGCGGCCGCCTGGGCCATCGCCCGCTTCCGTTTCCCTGGACGCACGCTGCTCACGGCCCTGATCGACCTGCCATTCGCCGTTTCCCCGGTCGTGGCCGGCCTCATCTTCGTGCTGATCTTCGGGCTGCAAGGATACCTCGGGCCGTGGCTGCGCGAGCACGGCATCAAGATTATCTTCGCCACGCCCGGGCTGATCTTGGTCACCGCTTTTGTGACTTTCCCCTTCGTGGCGCGGGAGCTCATCCCGCTGATGGAAGCGCTGGGGGCGGAGGAAGAGACCGCCGCGGTGAGTCTCGGCGCCAATGGGTGGCAGCTCTTCCGGCGGGTGACCATGCCGAACATCAAGTGGGGGCTGCTCTACGGGGTGATTCTG
>DASVHW010000451.1 GCA_036382395.1 Candidatus Binatia bacterium
ATCAAAGCCCAGCCCTTCCTCGAACACGGCTTCCTCCATCTCGCTCGGCGGCACGGTGAAGTGCTGCCAGATGCCGAGGAAATCGTTGAACTTGAAATCCACCGCCACCGCCTTGTGATCCTTCATGAACTTGATGACTTCCTTGGCATTCATGCCAGTCCTCCTTGTTGCCGCTGATGAGTTGTTGAATTTCGAACCGCCGGACGCCGGCTTACCACCAGTCTTCTTACTAGATGGCATCCGCTCCTCGTTCGCCAGTCCGGATGCGGACGACTTCGTCGATCGGCACAACGAAGATCTTTCCATCACCGATGCGGCCCGTCTTGGCCGACTTCGAGATCGCTTCGACCACCTGGGCCACCATCTCGTCCTTGACGATGATCTCGAGCTTGACCTTGGGCAGGAAATCGACGACGTACTCGGCGCCCCGATAGAGTTCGGTGTGCCCTTTCTGGCGTCCAAATCCCTTCACCTCGCTCACGGTGATGCCTTGAACACCGATGCTGCTCAGGGCTTCCTTCACCTCATCGAGTTTGAAGGGCTTTATTATGGCTTCGATTTTTTTCATACGGCCACCTTCCTGGGGAACTTGCCCTTGATTTCTATGCTAGCCACCGGGCGGTGTAAAGCGACCCGCCCTCAGAGCGTATAAGCCGTCTCGCCATGTTGCGACAGATCCAAACCTATGACCTCATCCTCTTCAAATACCCGGAGCCCCACAGTCGCATCGACGATCTTCAAGAGGACGAAAGCGCCTACAAAACAGAACACCAGCGTCACGGCAACCGCAAGGGCCTGAATGGCGAGCTGGCCCGGATTACCGAAGAAGAGCCCGTCAGCGCCGTCGGGGTTGATGGCCTTTGACGCAAACACCCCCGTCAACAGGGCGCCCGTAATGCCGCCGACGCAGTGAACCCCGACGACATCCAGCGCATCATCGTAACCAAAACGAGGCTTGAGATTACACGCGGTGAAGCAGACCACACCGGCAACGGCGCCGATCACGAGTGCCGACAGCGGGCTCACATAACCGGCGGCCGGCGTGATCGCCACCAGGCCAGCCACGGCACCGCTGGCGGCACCCAGCACCGTTGGCTTGCCCCGAGCCGCCCACTCGGCCCACATCCACGACAGCGCCGCCGCCGCAGCCCCGCTATTGGTGGCCACGAAAGCGCTCACGGCAAGGGGACTGGCGCGCAAGGCGCTGCCGGCGTTGAAACCGAACCAGCCAACCCACAGCATCGCCGCACCAATCACCGAGAGTGGGAGGTTGTGCGGCGGCATTGGTTCACGGGGATATCCCAACCGCTTACCCATTATCAGCACCGCCGCCAGCGCCGAAATGCCCGCGCTGATGTGCACCACGGTGCCGCCGGCAAAGTCCAATGCCCCCATGCCGCCGTTCATCCCGATCCAACCGCCTTTGCCCCACACCCAGTGTGCCAGAGGATCGTAGATCAACGTCGCCCACAGCACGCTGAACAGCAAGAAGGCGCTGAACTTCATGCGCTCGGCAAACGCGCCGGTCATCAACGCCGGCGTGATGATCGCGAACATCGCCTGGTAGATCATGAAGCACTGATGCGGAATGGTCGGCGCATAGTCGGGATTCGGAGCGCCGCCGACACCCACGAGGCCCAGCCAGCTCAACCCGCCGATGACATGGCCGTGATCCGGACCGAAGGCGAGCGTGTACCCCCACAGCACCCATTGCACGCTGATGAGCGCCATCATCACGAAACTTTGCATGATGGTGGCCAGCCCGTTCTTGCTACGAACGAGACCGGCGTAAAACAACGCCAGCCCTGGCGCAGTCATCATCAGCACCAAGGCGGTGGAGGTCAGCATCCATGCCGTGTCGCCGCTATCGACCTTGGAAGTTTCCTCCGCCAGCACCCTTCCCGCCGCTAGCAACGAAACGGCACCAAATCCGAGAAATGGAATCAGTCCTGGGCGCAATCGGCGCATCATTACCCCCCTTGAGATGTTGTAACGCGTGTACCCTGAGACAACGCGTGCGCACACGCAAGCAGTGTCATGCTGGGTGGACAAACCCGTCCCTAGTTTGGCCAGCAACGGTGATGCCATCCACAGAGGCCTCCACCGGACTGCTGAGTTTTACGGAACGGTCGCGAAGTTGCGCAGCAGTGCTGCCCGCAAGATATGCACCGCGGGATTTTTAGGCACAGGACAGGCGCGCCGGTGAGTCAGCCCGCCCGTTTTCACACCGGCTGACCAGCTTACCTGGCGCCGCGGCTCACCGCTCGGCCTGAAACTTCGGTTCCACGCCACGGAGCAGGCGGGCGAGGTTATCTCGATGTCGGAGAATGATGGTCGCAGCAACAACCATGGCGGCACCCCAGATGGGTGGCGCGCAGCCCAACAGGGCGCTCGCGACCGGCAGGGTGGCCGCCGCCAGCATCGAAGCCAACGAGACGTAGCGGGTGGTCACGGCAGTGCCCGCAAAAATCAGCGCGGCAACAGCCGCAGCCCCGGGGGCCAGACCGAGGAACACTCCGAAGCCCGTTGCCACACCTTTACCGCCGGAAAAACGCAGAAACATGGAAAAGATGTGACCAAAGAAGGCCGCTAATGCCACCAACGCGATCAGCTGTTGCTCCATCAGCAACGCCCGCGCCACCACTACCGGAACGAGACCTTTGGCGATGTCGCCAACCAGGGTCAGGATGGCGAGGCGCCCACCGGCCGTGCGCGCCACATTGGTCGCCCCGATGTTTCCGCTCCCGCTCTGCCTGACGTCGACACCCGCATACCGCCCCAGCCAGACACCGGTCGGGAGAGATCCGCAGACGTAGGCGGCCACAATCAGAACTGCGGCGACCATTTACAGCCGAACGCGGGGTCGCCGTCCACGTGCTTGTCTGCGACCATACGCGTTGCCCAGCAGCCAACCGACGCAGAATCCGATCGCCGCAACCAAAATGCCCGTCGATACCAACATCCGCGATGCGTCTTCGGGCGGAGCCGCCGCCAACGGCGCGGTGTGCTCTCTTGGAGCTGAAGCCTCAACGTCAAGCCGGCGTTGCAACTGCTCCGCTACCGCGCCCAGGCGTGCCAAATCAGAGTGCAATTTCTCGAACTCGGTTGCCGCCGCTGCGGTCGTCGGCAGTGGACTGGGCGTGACCTCCGCTTGGCTCTTCATCGCGGCCAACCCGTCTTGAAGGCGGCGCACCTCGGCACTCAGTCCCTTGTTCTGCTCCGTCAATGTGCGCAAAGCCGCCGACTGGTGCTCAACCGGTGTCGAAGCAGCCGGCGGCGCGACCCGCGTGGGGGTCGTCGCCGGCGCGGGAACCGCGGCGGGCTTCACGGAAGGCTCACCGGGCAACGACAGGAAGGTGCTGTTGACGTAGCCTGACTGCCCGTTGGCAGTGAGCACACGTGCCCACTCGCCCTGCATTTCTTGAATCTCCACGGTGGCACCCTCGCTCAAGGTAGCAAACGGCGGAAACCCGGTGCCCGGACCGCGGCGGATGAAGACATGATCCGCGCCGGTGACAATGGCGGTATTGCCCTGCGCCCAAACCGAGGCGATCAAGACCAGGCAAAGGGCCAACACAAAACCGGAAACGGGGAACGGCAAACCGGATGCCCCGCAGCGACCCTTCGCTTCGGACTCTCCATTCCCCGGCCCCCAGTTTCTCATCTCGTCTTTCCGGTTTTCCATTTTCTTCGGGTGCGCTCCCGTGGTGAGGACGTTGCGCTTGAAAAAAATGGTCGGGGTGACTGGACTTGAACCAGCGACCTCACGGTCCCGAACCGTGCGCTCTACCAGTCTGAGCTACACCCCGTAGTCACCGTCATGAGCAAGGCAGGTCGTGACAACCTGGGCACGGACTTAACACAGTAAGGGGAAATTGCAACCGCAGCCATGCTCCGGGAGCGCCCGGCTTAGCGCACCAGCAGGATGGGGGAGAGGATCTTTTCCTCTAACCAGTCGGAAAGATGCTGCAAGCTCTCCGCATTGATCTCGTGGCCCATCTCGAACTCGCGGTAGGTCACCGGCGCCTGCAGGCGCCGCAAGGTCTCGACCGACTCGCGGCCGCGGCCCACATCGATCAGCTCATCACGGGTGCCGTGATGCACCAGCGTCGGGAGACGCTGGCGCGAACGAGGCGGCAACTCCTCGGCCACCGATCCCGCAAGCCACGAGCTGAGCGCCACCAAACCGGCAAACCGCTCCGGTTCCGCCAGCGCGAGCGCAGACGCGATCACGCCACCTTGGCTGAAACCGAGGACGACGAATTTGTCGGCCGCTATCGGGTAACGCTGCAGCGCCGCGTCGAGGAACCGCCTGGCATCGTCCACGCCCGCCGCCAATGCAACCGCATCGGGCGGGGCGGCCAGGGTCAGCGGAAACCAGCCGTAACCGGTCATCGGTCCCAACGGCACCTCGACGGCTCCTTGCGGGCACAAGACCAGGAAACGGCCACCGGCAAGGTACGGCGCCAATCCCAGCAGGTCCATGGCGTTCGCACCCCAGCCGTGCAATGCCAGAATGGTTGGGTGCGGTCCTTCACCAGCGGGCTCGTACAGCGCGTGCAGGAGGTGCATGGTCACGTCAGGTCCGTGTTCTCGAGCTGATTGTACAGGTCACGCCACTTGGCGAAAGGGCCCTCGTATTGTTCGTGCCGCTCCGGATCCGGCTGGATCTGCGTGTGGCGCACCATGGCCCGAACCGCGGCGGCCAATCCGCCCTGGCCACCGTGCGCGGCAATCAACATGGCGCAACCGAGCGCGGCGCTTTCAGGCTCGTCGGCGACGCGCACGGGCAGCCCAATGACGTCGGCAATCACGCGCGTGAGCACGGCGCTGCGGGACATGCCGCCGCTCAGCGTCAGCTCACTGGCGGCCCGGCCGGTCACTGCCGCGATTTGCTCGAGGTTGGCGCGCAGGGCGTATCCGACGCTCTCCATGAAGGCGCGCACCAACGTGCCACGATCGGGGCGAACCTGCATCGTCGGGAAGGGGAACAGTATCCCGCCCGGCCGGTTCGGGTTCATCTTCATCAGGTTGAAGACGGTGGGACCGACGAACATCATCGTGGGCGGTCCGAAGCGGCCGGCAGCGAGCTGCTCGCCGATCCGGCACAGATCCTCTCGCGGCAAACCGCCGCTGATCAGCTCGAGCAGCCACAGGTAGGCATCACCGGTATCTCCAGCGTTGCTCTCCAGCACCCAGCGGTCGGGAACCACGTGACAGCCGGCCCACAGATTCGATTGCGGATCGAACACCGCGCTGCCCACTACCGTTTGTACCGGTGTGGTGGTGCCGAGCGTGGCAGCGGTGTCGTCCGGCTCCACCGCGCCGGCACCCAACAGCGAACATTGCGTGTCGGCGCCGCCGACGAAGACCGGCGTACCGGCCTTGAGTCCGGTCGCCGCAGCCGCCGCGGACATCAGCACACCAACCTGCTCTCCTGACTGCCGCACCGGCGGTAACACGCTGCGCGGGATGTCGAAGATGGAGAGGATCTCGTCCGACCAGCACCGCTGCTGCAGATCAAACAGCATGGACTCCGTGGCGTTGGAGGGCTCGGC